>NZ_JRNX01000258.1 GCF_000786645.1 Halobacillus sp. BBL2006 | reverse complement strand
GGCTGGCGAGACCCCGCAGGACGGAGTCCGAGGAGGCTTGCCGTCATCCCCGCAGGAAAGCGAGCTGCTTCCCAACCACCCCTGACTCTAAATACAGCAACGAATCCCTAATATCTCGAAACTGAGTCTTCCAAAACCTGCGCGTTGCTGAACAAAGTCTATTTCATAAGCCTTAGCAGCATGCTTTCACAAGGTTCCAAATCTAAAGTCAGATCTCCTTTTTTCGCCTTGAAAATTCTTTTTTTGTTTTCAGTATGCTGCCATTTTCCTTTTGTTACAGACAAGCTTACACTTATTTTTTCCTGATGGTTTCTGTTCATCAAGTAGATGATCTGCTCGTCGGGGGCTTTCTCTCCGAAAGCATCTACCTCATTCGTGATCCACCGTTCAAATCCATAGACATCGCCATGAAAAGAAAATGACTTCCAATTCCCTGTACGTAAAGCTGTATGCTCTCTGCGCCATTCACCGATTTTCTTATACCAGGATAAGAGGTCCTGATCCTCTCGCTCCCAAGGGTACGGTTTACGATTGTCAGGATCCGCTCCACCGGTCAACCCGGCTTCATCTCCATAATACAAAGACGGTACCCCAGGAAATGCGTAAAGCCATAAGCTGAGAGCTCTGACCTGCCGATCAACCAGGTCATCCTTATGCTTTTGTGAATAGTGATCGGGCAGATATCCTTCAAGCATCGTTTTGATCCGCTCTACATCATGACTGGAAAGCATATTCATAAGCGCATAAAAGTACTGTTTCGGATAGTGTTCAGATAACGTAGTCAACCGGCGGTCCACGAAGTAGGCATCGACGTCTCCCTTCATAAAGTCAAGCATGATCCTACGCAAAGGATAATTCATGACAGAATCCAGTACTCCGCCTAAGAAGTAATCCCGCCGCTTTCCATAGGAAGTTTTATTAGAAGCGTCTTCCCAAACTTCGCCTAATAGAACACTAGATTTATCATATTTTTTTAATTGCGTATTGATTTGCTTAATCAAGTCATCGGTCAGTTCATCCGCAACATCTAAGCGCCAATGCTTCATTCCAGACTTCTGCCACGTTTTGATTACGCTGTCTTTGTTATGAATCAAGAAGTTTTGATAGTCTTCATTTTCCTTATTCAACGTCGGCAAAGTCCCGACACCCCACCACGCTTCATATTCGTTCGGGTAATTATAAAATTTATACCACGTGTAGTAAGGGGATTCTTTAGACTGATAGGCTCCTAAAGAGTCATACTGTCCTTCACGGTTAAAATATATGCTGTTACTGCCGGTATGACTGAAAACACCGTCCAGCATAATTTCGATATTTCGATCGGCAGCTTCCTTAATCAACTGCTCTAAATCTTCTTCACTGCCCAGCAATCGATCCACCGTATGATAGTCTCCTGTGTCATACCGGTGGTTACTCTCCGCTTCAAAAATTGGGTTTAGATAAATGACGGTCACACCTAAGGATTGAATGTAATCCAATTTTTCGATGATGCCTTGAAGATTTCCACCAAAGAAGTCCCAGCGAATGACCTCTCCTCGTTCATTTCTAATGTAAACAGGATCATTCTCCCAATGAGAGTGCATCAAACTGGTTTTCGGGGCTTTAGACATATCAATCTCACCAGCGGCATAGAAACGGTCGGGGAAGATTTGATACATCGTGGCGTTCTTCCACCAGTCAGGTGTCTCATATTCATGGTCATACACCGTGATTTGCCAGGAAGGAGGGATATGGTCGTAGACTCTTCCCTCACCGCTCTCAAAAATGTTCTCCCTGCCGTAATAAATGGTTCCATCTTCCAAAATAATCTGAAAGAAATACCAGATTAACTGAGGATCATCTGGCATTTTTATCGTCGTTTCATAGGAATTATAATGATGCTCTTCACTATATAAGTCCATTTCCTTTATTCTTTCATCATCCGTGCGATCCAAAATATAATGCAGCATGACGTGAGATACTTGAAAATGGTCAAGTACATCAATGGTTAATGTAACATTAGAACCTTTCGGCGCTGCACCGAAAGGCTCTCTATATGTCTGTTCAAAACTGTTGTGATAAACATCTTTTTGCCTCACTTGAAGACCCCCTAAACCATCACTTTAAGGTACGTATCTTTTGGACTTTCCATATATCTGTCGCATATTCCTGTATGGTGCGGTCGCTTGAGAATTTTCCAGATTGGGCGATATTCACAAGACTTTTCAGATTCCATTGACGTTTCTTCTGAAAATCCTGACTGACCCGCTTTTGGGCTAATAAATAATCAGCAAAGTCTTTCAAGACAAAATATTCATCATTGTGGTGAACCAACGCGTCATAAATATCCTGGAAATGAGTTTCACCTTTTGAAAAAGGACTGTAGTGGATCAATTGATCTAACGTATGGCGCACACGTTCATCTTGATCATAAATTTGTTTTGAAGAATAGCCGCCATGGCGATAATACCCCAATACTTCATCCGAACTTAGTCCGAACGTATAAATATTGTCATCTCCTACAAGCTCGTGAATCTCAACATTTGCTCCGTCCATTGTACCGACGGTTAAAGCTCCGTTCATCATGAATTTCATATTTCCGGTGCCAGATGCTTCTTTACTGGCCGTCGAAATCTGCTCACTAACATTACTTGCGGGGATGACTTTTTCAGCAATCGATACAGAATAATTAGGTAAGAAGACCACTTTGATCGTGTCATTGACATCCCGGTCATTATTGATGACATGGGCAATCCGATTGATCAATTGAATAACTTTTTTTGCGAAGTGATAACCAGAAGCTGCTTTGGCACCGAAGAAAAAGGTTCTCGGAACCATATCCATCGCAGGGTTCGATTTCAATTCATTGTATAAATGCATTATATGAAGAGCGTTGAGCAGTTGGCGCTTATATCCATGAAGCCGTTTGATATGAACATCGAAAATCGAGTTCGGGTCTACCGTAATCCCTTGGGTTTGATGAACCCACTTGGCTAGATCCTGTTTGTTCTGTTGTTTAATATCATCCAATTGATCCAGAAAAGCCAAATCATCTTTTTTATCTAAAAGGTTCGTAAGCAATTTCGGCTGCTCCACCCATTTGTCTCCGATAGCTTCTGTGATGGCCGAAGACAACGGTTCATTCGCATGCATCAGCCAGCGTCTATGTGTAATTCCATTCGTTTTATTATTGAAACGTTCAGGGAACGTATCGTAAAACCGCTTCATTTCTCGTTTTTTCAAAATTTCAGTGTGAAGCCTTGCCACACCATTCACACTATGACTTCCTACAATAGATAGGTGAGCCATTTTCACTTGTCCATCTGCCACAATAGCGAGGTCTGCAATCCGATCGAACTCTCCAGGGTACGTCCGCCACAACTCCTGACAGAATCGCTCGTTAATTTCATCAATGATCATGAATATGCGCGGCAACAGGGAACGAACCATATCTACCGGCCACGATTCAAGCGCTTCACTTAACGTTGTATGGTTGGTATAAGAAACAGATGATTGCGTAATATCCCATGCATCTTCCCAGCCGATTCCTTTTTCATCCATTAAGATTCTCATCAATTCTGGAATGACAAGGGCCGGGTGAGTATCGTTAATGTGAAGTGCTGCTTGATCAGGGAAAGACGACCACGGTAATTCTAAGGCTTCGAACGCCCTTATGACCGATTGAACGCCTGCAGACACTAGAAAATATTCTTGTTTTAATCTTAGTCTTTTACCTTCTTCATTCGAATCGTCAGGATACAAGAATTCAGAGATGGATTCTAAAGAACGCTTGTGATTCAAAAAATGTCCAAATTCATTTTCAGTTTCTGCTTTTGCCAGCGTATCTTCCACGGTAGGTTCTGCCGACCATAGTCGCAGCGTGTTGACCGTTTCATTGTTATATCCGACGACAGGTACATCGTAAGGAACAGCCCTCACCTGCTCATAATCTTTATATTGAAACTTAAGATTTCCGCCGGAGTCTTTATCAGAATATACGTAGCCTCCAAACTTCACATCTATGGAATCTTCTGGACGACGGACCTCCCATATGAAATCCTTAGACAACCAATAATCAGGAAGCTCGACCTGTTGGCCATCAATGATGTGCTGGTCGAACATCCCGTATTTGTAACGCATTCCATAGCCATGTCCAGCCAACTCCAAGGATGCCAGCGAATCTAAAAAACAAGCCGCTAAGCGTCCTAATCCCCCGTTGCCAAGGCCTGGGTCATTTTCCTCTTCTTCCAGGTTGGATAAAGATAAACCTAAATCCTGTAAGCCTTCATCTACGAGAGAAAGAAGCTTCATATTAAGCAAATTGTTCCCTAGTAGACGTCCCATCAAAAATTCCATGGAGAAATAATAGACCTGTTTCGTTTTATTCTCCTTGTAGCGTTGGTCGGTGTTCAACCAGTTCTCACTGATCTTATCCTTAACAAGTGCTCCAAGAGCTCGATAAGAATCAAATTCAGTTGCCGTCTCAATCGTCTTCCCTAGTTCCGTTTCAATCTTTGATGTAAACGCCTGCTTAAATTCCTCTTTGTCGCTGAACATCACCATTATGATTTCCTCCTATCACATCTGCTACTGAAACATAGATTGATATAAATCCATGTACTGTTCAGCAGAGTCCTTCCAAGTGAACTTACTCTTGCAAATGTTTTTGACCAGTTGCTGCCAAGAATCAGGTTGGTGATAGAATTCGATCCCCCGACGTATCGTGTAGAGCATGTCGTGAGCATTGTAGTTGGTAAATGTGAATCCATTCCCTTCTCCAGTCGCCTCGTCAAATGGAATAACTGTATCTGCAAGCCCGCCTGTTTCTCGGACAATAGGGGCAGAGAGATATCTTAAAGCGATCAACTGTCCAATGCCGCATGGTTCAAACCTCGATGGCATTAAAAACATATCGCTCGCTGCGTAAATTTGACGGGAAAAAGGTTCAGAGAATCGGATATTCGTAGACATTTTATCTGGGTGCCTGTCTTGTGCCCATTGCAGCATCTGTTCATATTGATATTCTCCTGTACCAAGCAGCACGATTTGCACATCATCGTGGTACAGTAATTCATCAATGACACGTCCGATTAGATCGAACCCTTTTTGCTCCACCAGTCTGGAAACGATGCCAATCATAGGCACATCTTTCCGAACCGGCAAACCTAATTGCTCCTGTAGCCACATCTTGTTCTGAGCCTTTTTGATCAAAGAACTCCTGTAAGGAAAAGCAAGAGCTTCGTCCTTTAAAGGATTATAATTTTGATCATTGATCCCATTGACAATTCCAATTAATTCATTCGCACGTTTTCTTAGAACTCCGTCTAGGTTTTCCCCATAATAAGGCGTTTGAATCTCATTTGCATAAGTTTCACTTACTGTTGTAATAAAATCTGAAAAATTCAGTGCACCTTTCATGAAGTTGATGTCACCAAAAAATTCAAAGGTGTCTTCTGTTAACATACCCTCATCGAAGTCCATCAAATCGTGTAATACAGATCTAGCAAAAACTCCTTGGTATTTTAAGTTATGGATCGTGAAAACCGTTTTCATTCCCTGGAATTTCTCTACATCCTTATAATGTGTATGTAGAAAAACAGGGATCAATCCCGTTTGCCAGTCATGGCAATGAAGAACATCCGGTCGCCAGTCCAGTGCCATCACCATTTCCATGATCGCTCTGTTAAAAAAGACGAACCGTTCGGCTTCATCATCATATCCATATAGGTTAGATCGTTTGAAATAATATTCGTTATCAATAAAATAGATTGGGATTCCTTCGTATTCTATATATTCAACCCCGGCATATTGGTTACGCCAGCCCATTTGCACATTCAGTTCATCCAAATGAGTCAGTTGGAGCTTCCAATGATCATCCATATTTTCATATTTAGGCAGGACGACCCGGACATCCACTCCTTCTTCTTTCAATGCCTGAGGGAGAGAGCCTAGTACATCGGCAAGACCTCCTGTTTTAATAAAAGGCGTACATTCTGATCCAATCATCAATACGTTCACGATTTTTCACTCCTTTAATTATGTGCAACAAATCACTTACTCTCTTATATGAGAAAAGGACTGCCAGAAAATCGGTTCAGACAGTCCCTTTATCATAGTGGACAGGCATCTTAATCAGATACTAGTCACATTGTTTTTCGTTTCGGAACAACATACGGTTTCTCTGGCGCACCAATCAATGTCCGCCCTTCTGAAATCGTACAGTCTTTATCTAAAATGACATTCTCTAACACAGCATTGCTATCAATCTCACAGCGCTGCATAATGATAGAGTTCTTTATGACGGCTCCTTCCGCTACTTTTACTCCTCTGAAAAGAATGCTGTCTTCGACATGTCCTTCAATCATACATCCATTAGCAACCAACGTATTTGTTACGTTCGAAGTCGACAAGTATTTGGAAGGCGCCTCATTTTTAACCTTCGTATAAATCGGGTTATCCTCTTTGAAAAGCTGATCTTGCTCAGAAGGATCCAAAAGCTTCGCGCTATTACGATAGTAACTCTCAACAGAATTGATTAAGGCATGAGCTCCTGTGTACTCGTATGCACGCACATTGATTTCAGGCAGCTTGCCTTTTATTCCATCAAGGAAGAAATGGGTACATCCGTGTGCAATACAATCATCGATTAAATCATGCAGGACGTTCTTATCGATCAGATACATATCCATATAGACATTGGAATTGCTTTGATCGTTATGAATCGCTGTGACTCTGTTATCTTCATCAATATCCAGCTTATGGGCACGCTGGTGTTCAGGATACAGCTCATCCACCTTCTTATAAAGCACGGTCACATCAGCACCTGATTCTTTATGCTCGGCTAATACATCTTGAAAGTCGATGTTACAAATATGCTGGGATCCGGACACAAGGATATAGTTCGCTAGCGTTCGGTTGATGAAATCGATGTTGTTATGAAAATGCTGCAAATCCCCTCGGGAAATATCTGTTGGATCGTTCCAGTCTGGAGGGAGGATAAAAAGCCCTCCGGTTTTACGGTCTAAGTCCCAGGCTTTCCCTTGTTCCAAATGGTCCATAAGGGAACGATACTTACGGCGGGCAAATACAGCTACTGAATCAATACGAGAATTGGTCATATTGGAAATGGCAAAATCAATCATTCGATAACGGCCTGCAAATGGAACAGCAGCACCACACCGAAAATAAGTCAGTTCATCCAATACATCTTGTTCGTGGTCTAAGTTAATAATTCCTGCAATGCGGTCCATGGAATCCTCCTCTTAACTATTAGTAGCGTAGCTGGATGCAAGTACACTGCCTTGTTCAGCCACAAGGGTAATTTCACTATCTGGGGATGAATCGCCAATTACGGCGCCATCTTCTATTACGGTTCCTTTTGCAATGATGGCACGATTAATGGTTACGTTTTTACCAATCTTTACATCAGGCATAATGACGGAATCCTTAACAACGGAAGATTCATCAACATGAACCCCATAAAAGATGATCGACGTATCAACGGTTCCGTAAATGCGGCACCCTTCATTAATCAGCGCATTACTCACTTTTGCCTGTGGAGCAATATACTGCGGAGGCTGATTAGGATTTTTTGAATACATGCGCCATGTATGATCATTAAGGTTCAATTCCGGTTCTTTTTTCAATAGATCCATATTGGCTTCCCAAAGGCTGTCGACAGTACCAACGTCTTTCCAGTAGCCTTCAAACGTGAAAGCCATAAGCTTTTTATAGTCATAAAGAAGAGCAGGGATGATATCTTTACCAAAGTCATGGGAAGAGTTTTCTTTCTCCGCATCATCGATCAAGTATTGTTTCAAAACATCCCAACGGAAAATATAAACCCCCATGGAGGCAAGGTTGCTCTTCGGATTTTCAGGTTTCTCATCAAATTCGGTTATTCTGCCACCATCGTCCGTGTTCATGATTCCAAATCGGCTGGCATCCTCCCACGGAACTTCAATAACTGAAATAGTAGCATCTGCTCCAGAACCAATATGATAATCGAGCATTTCGCTGTAATCCATCTTATAGATGTGATCTCCTGATAGCACAAGAACGTGCTCAGGGTCATATTGATTTAAGAATTTAAGGTTTCGGTAAATCGCATTGGCTGTACCTGTGTACCAGCCGCCACCTTCAGCCTGCATAAACGGTGGAAGGACGGATACACCGCCAAATTTACGATCGAGATCCCACGTATCCCCAATTCCGATATAATCATTGAGGATGAGTGGCTCATACTGCGTCAATACACCAACCGTATCGATTCCAGAGTTGGTGCAATTACTTAAAGGAAAGTCGATGATCCGATACTTGCCGCCGAAGTAGACGGCTGGTTTTGCTATTTGTTTCGTTAGTGATTTCAGTCTGGTTCCTTGACCACCAGCCAAAAGCATCGCTACACACTGTTTATTTTTCATGATTCTCCTCCTTAGATACTGAAGTTCTCTTCAAGAAGCTCACACCGAGCGGGGGAATCGTCATGGTTATATGCTGGTCTTGTCCTTGCCATGGGGCAGGAATCGTTTCTAATGGCAAGCCATTCGTTTGCCCAGAACCTCCAAAATGTTCCGCGTCGCTCGAAAATATTTCTTTGTATGAGCCATGTTTCGGCACCCCTACTTTGTAGTCGTGGTAAACTTCAGGAGTGAAATTGCAAACCACAATCAGTTGGTCGTTTGAAGTACGACTATTGCGTGCAAAAGAAACAATGCTTTGCTCATAGTTATTAGGATCGATCCAGAAGAACCCTTCTTCCTTATGATCCAACTCCCATAATGCTGGCGTATCTCTATAAAACTGGTGCAATTGTTTCACGTAGTTCTTCGTATTGCTGTGAGAGTCGTAATCCAATAGTTCCCAGTCGAGATCCTCTAAATCCTTCCACTCATCGAATTGGCCGAATTCACCTCCCATGAACAAAAGTTTTTTGCCAGGGTGAGCGTACATATACCCAAGAAAGGCTCTCAGATTCGCAAATTTCTGCCAATAATCACCTGGCATTTTATTTAATAACGATTTCTTACCATGAACGACTTCATCATGAGAAATCGGTAATACAAAGTTTTCTGAATAGGCATACATCAATGAAAATGTAATTAGATTATGGTGATATTTACGGTGGATGGGATCCATCTCAATATACTTGAGCATGTCGTTCATCCAGCCCATATTCCATTTGTAATTGAAGCCAAGTCCTCCAATGTAAGTCGGCGCACTGACTAATGGCCATGAAGTCGACTCTTCAGCCATCATCAGCGTATCCGGGATTTCATCGAATATGGCCTCGTTCATTTTCTTGATGAACTCGACGGCTTCGAGGTTCTCTCTTCCGCCATATTCATTCAATTCCCAATCGCCATCCTCTTTGCCGAAGTCCAAATAGAGCATACTCGCAACAGCGTCGACACGCAGGCCGTCAAGGTGATACTCTTTCAGCCAGTAGATCGCGTTGGAGATTAAGAAGCTTTGGACTTCATTCCTGCCAAAATCAAAAGTCAGCGTACCCCATTGGGTCTTTTCGGCTTTGCTTGGATTCTCGTATTCATAGAGGGGTTCACCATCAAACCGCCTTAAACCGTGTTCATCTTTACAAAAGTGCCCAGGAACCCAGTCAAGAATGACTCCCAGTCCGTTCTGATGACATTGGTCGACGAAATACTTAAAGTCGTCAGGCGATCCATATCTTGCTGTTACAGAAAAGTAGCCTGTAATTTGGTAGCCCCATGATCGGTCGAAGGGGTGTTCCATAATGGGGAGAAGTTCAATATGCGTGTAACCGAGGTCCTTAACGTAAGGGATGACCATATCAGCATATTCCCGAAAATTATAGAAGACTTCCGGTTCGATATATTTCCATGAACCCAAATGAATCTCGTAAATTGACATCGGTGATTCATAATGGTTCTTCGCTTTCCGCTCTCTCATCCATTCATCATCATTCCATGTATGGTTATTGAGCGGGTGAACCACAGAAGCCGTTTCGGGACGCAATTCACTCGAGAAAGCGTACGGGTCTGCTTTCAAACGCAAGTGACCGTGAGGGGTCAGAATTTCATACTTGTAAATCGTTCCTTGTTCCAAGTTAGGAATAAAAGTCATCCAAATACCGTTGTCATTGATCCTTTCCATTGGATGTTCTCTTCCATCCCAATTATTAAAGTTGCCAACGACGCTCACTTGCTTTGCATTCGGTGCCCAAACGGCAAAACGGATTCCTTCTTCTCCATTCCGAGTGTCCGGATGCGCTCCGAGAAGCTGATAACTGTAACGGAGATTCCCTTGATGAAATAAATAGATATCATGTTCTAATGCTGTATCATTGACCACGCCATCACTCCTCTATGGATTAAAATTCTATAAAATTTGACACGAAAAATGTCTCTTATACTTATCATAAAATCCTTGAGGTTCTTTTACAATTAGAAATCAAACAAATTTTCTGAAAAGTTTTGTCGATTTTTGGCTAATTTAATAAATAAATTGCGATTAAGGAGATTTATGGAAGAAGCGCCGTTAATGTAAGCGTTATCACAAAATTGATAGACTTAAACCTATTCACTTAGAAAAAAATCCCACCTCAGGTCATCCAAATTCTGGATGACCTGAGGTGGTAAATAAAGGAATATAGTATCAGCACTTTTGTGTTTCGCCAGAAATGGTTAGTGGTATAGCAAACTAAACGAATAAAGAGGTGAAAGGTTATGTCATTAGCTGGAATCAGTTTACTCATCATTGCGATCGCATTCGCATTTATCGCAATTTTCGTCGTCAAAACACTAAAAGCTGCGTCAAGTACAATGACCAGTGTCTCTCAGACCCTAGAAAAAGTAGAGGGACAAATGCAAGGAATCACAACAGAATCAGAAAATCTATTGAAGAAAACAAACACGATTGCTGATGATGTCCAACAGAAGACTCAATCCCTCAATGGGTTTGTTGACTCGCTCAACCATATGGGTTCTACAATGGGGAACGTCAATAACTCTCTTCAAGGAATGGCAGAGAGTGTCGCTCACGCTTCCGATCAGTCTGATGATCAAGTGGCCAAGGCGATGCGATGGGGAGATGCAGCAATTGAGCTATACTTAAGGTTTAAAGGGAAAAAATCAAAGTAGGAAAGAGAGGTTTCAATTATGGATTATCTAGGAATAGGAGTACTCATCATTGGGATCGCATTTGCGATCGTATCCATTTTTCTAATCAAAGCTTTAAATAATTTGGCTAATGTACTTGGAGGAGTCCGTAAAACGGTTGATCAGCTGCCCGACCAACTGGACTCGGTTATGAAAGAAACATCAAACGTCTTACACAACAGTAACGATACCCTGGCAGATGTAAACGAAAAGATTCGAGCGCTCAGCCCTCTTTTCTACATTGTCGGTGATATCGGGGAATCTTCCAGAAAACTGACTTCTTCGCTTGTTGACATGACTTATTCCGTCAAGCAGAGCACACACGAAGGCGAGCAGAAGATCAATGAGGAAGGCTGGCGCGGAGTGTACGGAGCACTTGCTCTTACGTATTATCTCGTGCAAAAACGAAAAGCCTTGAAATCTGTACAGTTGGAAAGTCAGACACGATGAGTAAAAGAGAATGGATGACTGGATTGATCGCAGGAATTGCAAGCGGGATCGGAGTCCATAATCTCAAAAAAGGCTCCCCCGTCTACAAAATGAAATATGACCGTAAGAAAACCGAGCTTTATGAAGGCGGAAAGACAAATTATAAAATCTTCGATTCTGCCAAACAATCTTTGAAAGCAGAAGCGCAAGAAAATACAAAACTAAAGGGGAAATGATTTATGCAAAACGAACAAATGACACAGCCAACTCAAACGGCTCAAACAACTCAAACAGCTCAGCCAACTACGAAAAAACGCGGAAATAAGAAGCTGCCAATCGCGATGTTAACAGGAGCGCTTATTGGAGGAGCTTTCGTATTAATTAGGGACCCTGAGCAAAGAAGACGCTTGAAAGAAGGATCAAAATCAACGAAAGACGCGGTAAGCGGTTATGCTTCTGAAGTGAAAGAAGATCCTTCAGCTAAGAAAGACGACCTCGTTACGCGTGTGCGAAAAACCGTCTCCGTCATCAATGAAGCGGTGTCCACCGTTCAGGATGTCATGAACAATCAAGGAAAAGAAATCACAGAACGTGCAAAAGACATTAAAGATGAATCTGAAGAGATTATCTCAACGGCCAAGGATGCAGGGGAAGACCTGCAAGAAGCAGGAGAAAAAGCGAAGGAAGCGAAAGATGAGCTGACATCTTCTGAAGAAGAAGAAAAATCCGCTGATGAAAAAGTTGTAGAGGTTAATCCACGTTAAATCAGCAAATCCAACAAACCCGAACCTTGATCAAGGTTCGGGTTTGTTTTTTGTCTTGTACTCTTCACATGATCCAAATATTTCTATACTATACATAAATAGACCTATATATGGAGAGGAAGATTAAATGAAACAACCTGTTGGGTTTTGGAAAAGGCTGGGGGCTGCGATTTTGGATGTATTGATTGTCAGTCTTCCGATTAGCTTGTTAGGGATATTATTATTCAATTGGGATTTCGACAATACATACAGCAGGAACATTTATGTGTTGTACCAATTGATTGTACCTATCGTATGGAGCGGCTACGTCGTCGGTAAGCGTATCGTCGGTATTCGAATTGTTAAAAAAGACGGATCAAATGTAGGCATCCTGGCGATGTTTTTGCGAACTATTATCGGGGGCCTTGTTTACGCTCTTACTTTGGGAATCGGTGCGATCGTCAGTGCTTTTATGGTAGGTCTCAGAGAAGATCGTCGTGCCATCCATGATTTTATCGCAGGAACATACGTGACAGAAGCACTCCCTAATGAAATGGATTAATTATGAAAGGAAGGTCCCACTATCGGGCCCTTCCTTTTTTTAGTTCGCATAAGTACAATTGTATCTTCTTATTCAAGTAAGACTCAGTTTCGAGACATTCGTGTGAGTTTGAGGCTGCGGGAAAAGGTTCGCTTTCCGTGGGGCGTGCGCTAAGCCTCCTCGAGCTTCGCTCTGCGGGGTCTCACCTGTCC
>NZ_JRNX01000257.1 GCF_000786645.1 Halobacillus sp. BBL2006 | reverse complement strand
AACCCATCATATCCTAGGATCATGACGGTTCCGGCCAGTCCGATGAACGAAGCTGCACTCATCCAATCGGCTCCGATCGCCATGCCGTTGAACACGGGCGGCACGCCACGGCCGGCCACGTAAAAATCAGAAGTTGCCCTCGCTTTGTTATAGATTGCGATCCCTATGTACAAAGCGAATGTTACACCGATTAAAGCAAGGGAAACAAGAAACTGAGCGTCCATACCTCTCCTCCTATCCTATTGATTAACGACTCGATCTTTTTGTTCGATTTGTTCTGGAGTAATGCCGAATTTTTTATCCACGACATCACTGACCTTTGCATTCACAAATAAAAGAATGATGAAGGTAAGAATAGCCCCTTGTGATCCCATATAGTAATGAAAAGGGATTCCCATCACGCTAAAGGACGAAAGTTCACGCGCAAAAAACACGACCACAAACGAGACTAAAAAGCCAAGTGTCAGATAGATGGCAATCAGTGTTGTCCGGATTCGGAAATAGGCGTTCGCTTTAGCAGGATCAATCTTTTTCAAATTCTCACCCCCTTTCAAGTTAGGAATGAAGGTCTATCCTCTTAAGTCAAAAATGAACTGAATTGTTTCCCAAAACGGCATAGGGACCATAGCGATTTTCACAACTGCCACTGCTAAAATAGCCACCAAAGGAAGTGCAAAGAAAATCGGCCGTTTTTTCTTCAATGCGAAAACAACAGAACAGACGGTGACGATAGCAAGAATGATGGGTATAAGCATAATTTCCTCCTTATTTCATGTAAGCGCTAACATTTTCTATTAAAAATTTTGAAAAGTATGAATTAAGTCAATATTCAGTGTTATTATTCTAAAATTGATAATAAATGTCAACCACCCTAAAAGTCCCAAAAGATTATTTGGAATCGATACCACCTCAGGTCATCTAAACATCAGATGACCTGAGATGAAAACAAATAAAAATTTCAGGAGAACAAATAACGCCATGTAATAGGACCAACAATCCCATCCACTTCTATTCCGCTGTTGTCTTGAAAACGGCGAACAGCCGCTTCTGTCTTAGGACCGAACTGGCCATCTACCTTAATGTCGAGCACCTTTTGAACCCGTTTTACTGTCTCACTCTTGGCACCTGTTTTTAACGGCTTCCCCGGGTAAACAAATTCCTTCAATTTTTTTCTAGTTATAGGGCCTGCGATACCGTCTACTGTAATTTTTGCATCCTTCTGAAACTGACTGACAGCCAGCTCAGTTATTCGTCCAAAGCTTCCATCTACTCCATATTTCCCTAACGAATATCCTAACTGATTCAACTGCTGCTGCAATTGTTTTACTACTTTACCTTGATCCCCTCTCTTTAATACCGTTGAGGTTGACTTTTGAGAGGCTAATTCAAGATGCGGATAATCCTTAAATGTCTTCCAATCCCCGCCCCAGGAGAAGCCCAGCGATTTTCCAATAGCTCCTACCCGATGCCAACGTTCATCCACTTTCCACAATGCCGTACGGCCGTCTTTTGATACGAGAAAAAAATCAATCGCTCTTCCCTTGTTATGAATGCTTTCCCCGGGCTTGGCATAGGTCACGATCTTCCCTTTTTTCCCATAGTTCTTCCCTTTCCAGACGAAGAAAGGACGTCCTTTTCCGTAAAGTCTTGCCTGCTCCGCCAATGATCGGTACCCGGAAGAAATCTGGACATAGATGCCTTCCCTATAAGCGATGGATACCAATTGAGTTGCTTTCTCTTCTACCACTTTTTCAACGTTCCCCATATTCTTCATGCTGCGTTCAATTAATTCTACTAACTCAATCATTCTTGCACCTCCTCATTTTTATTATCGAAGGAGGTTCCTCTGGTAGTGTCATTCATTTCATAAAAAAAGAGGCTGGGACAAAACTGAATGAAACGCAAAAATTCC
>NZ_JRNX01000256.1 GCF_000786645.1 Halobacillus sp. BBL2006 | reverse complement strand
AAAAAACATAAAAAAACTCGCTTCAACTTCCTTAGCGAGTTCCGGTTTTGTATGTCTGTGTAAGATTTTGTTTGTATTTGTAAATTTTCAACCTACCTGAGTGACAAAATCTTTAATTAAGTGCTGGATCGATCTCTCTCTAATTTCTTCTCTAATCTGATTGATAAATTCATCAGAAAGGTTGAGTTCAATAGCTTTGTGGTAAGATTGTATTAACAGGGAATCAGATAGTTGTTTCATACCTCTGTCACTCATGTGACAGCCACCTCCCGTTGGTTCTTTGCTTTATTGAAATCGTATTTTAACCTTACCATGACCTTAAACTCCCTACAATATGGCAGTTATCTACAAGGAAATGTAGATAACTTTATGGATAATATTTTGAATTGAGTGATAACAACGAAGTAACCATGTGGACATTGTGAATAAACTTATCCACAGGTCAGAAGTGTCAGTAATTGTCGAACGAATTATGTTCTTTTGGAGTTCAATAAATTAGATTTTGAAACATGAAGTGATTTTGTATATGATGAGTAAGGAGATTTTGCCGGTATATATGAGATGGAGTGAATGTAATGTTAGATAATTTCTTACCGAATGAGCATGTACCGAGCGTTTTTGATATAGATCCTAAAGAATTGAAAGAAAAAGGCGTTAAAGGAGTTATTACTGATCTTGATAATACTCTGGTAGCCTGGGATGTCAGAGATGCTACGGAAGACATTAAGGAATGGTTTCAGAAAATGGAGAGCCATGGGATTCAAGTGACCATTGCATCCAATAATAAAGAAACTAGAGTGAAGTTGTTTTCTGAACCACTGGAAACGAGATTCATTTATAGTGCTAGAAAACCATTGTCCAAAGCTTTCAAAAAAGCACAAAAACAGATGGGGCTAAGCAAAGATGAGGTCGTTGTAGTTGGAGATCAGCTGCTTACAGATGTACTAGGAGGGAACTTGGCCGGTTTCCATACCATCCTGGTCGTTCCCATTGTGGAAACAGATGGTTTTTTCACTCGAATTAACAGAAAAATTGAGCGCCGGATATTGGATTGGATGAGAAAAAGAGGAAAAATCACCTGGGAGAGGAGACACCATTCATGAATGGAAGACATTGCCAAGGCTGTGGAGTAGAAATACAGACGACAAATCCTGATCAGCCAGGATTCGCACCAGCATCTGCATTAGAAAGAGAGGATGTCATCTGCAAAAGGTGCTTTCGATTAAAACATTATAATGAAGTCCAGGATGTCCCTTATCAGGATGATGATTTTCTGGAAATGCTTAATCAAATTAGTAAAAATGAAGGCTTAGTTGTCCAAATAGTAGACATTTTTGATTTTAACGGGAGCTTCATTCCTGGGTTGAAACGATTGACTGGGAATAACCCGGTTATTCTCGTCGGAAATAAGATGGATGTGTTACCGAAGTCGGTAAACCAAGGGAAAGTGAAACTGTGGCTGAAGAAGTCAGCTAAAGAACTAGGATTGAAGGTCGAAGATGTCCACTTAATTTCAGCTGAAAAAAATCAGGGAGTTGAGGAATTAGCAAATTCCATTGACACTCTAAGGAATGGCAGGGACGTCTATATCGTTGGGACTACCAACGTAGGAAAGTCTACGTTCATTAATACTCTGATAGCCAATACATCTGGGGTAAAAGAAGCTATTACGACGTCTTATTTCCCTGGTACAACACTTGGGTTCATTGACATTCCGTTGGATGAATCGAGCTCATTATTTGATACTCCAGGAGTCATTCATCGTCATCAAATGGCTCATTATGTATCAGATAAGGATTTGAAGGTCATTACACCCAGGAAAGAAATCAAGCCGATAGTATATCAGTTAAATCCTGAACAGACCTTATATTTTGGCGGACTTGCCAGATTAGACTTTAACAGTGGAGAACGTAGTTCATTCATCTGCTATTTCTCAAATGAACTTCACATTCACCGTACTAAATTAGAAAATGCAGATGATTTATATGCTAACCACTTAGGTGAGTTATTGACTCCACCAGATGACGAAACGATAAATAAATTGCCACCAATGAAGGAGCACACTTTTAAAATAAAAGATGAAAAAACGGATATTGTGTTTTCCGGGCTGGGCTGGGTCACTGTACCGGAAGCAAATATAACCGTTACAGCACACGTGCCGGAAGGCGTAAAAGTATCCTTACGTGAATCTTTGATTTAGGAGGGTCAATATTGCTGAAACTAGGACTAGTGGGCCACCCGGTAGGCCACTCGATGTCACCCTGGATTCATGAGCAATTGATGGATCAACAAGATATAAAAGGTAGTTATGAATTATTTGATTTGAACCCTGAAAAATTCGATGAAGAGATTCAGTCTTCTGAAATTAAAGGCCTTGATGGATTTAATGTCACGGTTCCTTATAAGGAAAAAATTATCCCTCATTTAGCTGACTTAGATGAGAGCGCAAAAGAACTAGGCGCTGTCAATACAGTGAAGAACACTTCCAAAGGGTGGGTTGGATACAACACAGACGGAACAGGGTTTGTTGATTCTTTGACCAACGATTATCCGAATTGTCTCAATAATCAAGCCCGTGTCTTACTTCTAGGTAGTGGAGGAGCTTCAAGAGGGATCTATCATGCTCTGTTGAAGAACGATGTGGCAACTATAGATATCGCAAACCGCACGTTGCAGCGTGCGAAAGATATCATTGGCCAGAGCACAGCGTCTATTGATTCTCATGCGATAAAACTCGACGAGGCAGCAGAATGTTTGTCTGACTATGATGTCGTTATTCAAACCACAACAGTGGGAATGAGTCCTAATGATGATCAACAAATCATTCCAGTCAAACGTTTGACAAAAGGGACCATTGTAAGCGATATTGTTTACCGCCCAATGGAAACAAGATTCTTAAAAGAAGCGAAAGAATATGGAGCTCGTCTTCATTTTGGACACCAAATGCTTCTTCAACAGGCTGTGTATGCATTCAAAATATGGACAGAGACGAACCCTGACGCATCCGGTCTACTTGAAGAGTTCGAAAAGAAATTGAAAGGGGTATAGAATGTTAACAAGTAAACAAAAAAAGCATTTACGTGCTGAATCTCATGATGTACAACCAATTTTCCAAGTCGGGAAAGCAGGCGTAAATGAAAACATGACTAAACAGATTAATGAAGCACTCGAGAAGCGGGAATTGATCAAAGTGAGCATCCTTCAGAATTGTTTCGAAGACAATAAGCAAGTTGCTGAAGAAATTGTGGAAGCTACAAACGCTCACATTGTCCAAGTTATCGGAAACACGATAATTCTGTATAAAGAATCCAAAGAGAACAAACAAATCCAGTTGCCGTAAAGGAGAACAGATATGAAACGGATCGGAATTCTTGGCGGGACCTTTGATCCTCCTCACCAAGGGCACCTTCTGATGGCAGAATTCGTTCGCAACGATTTACACCTCGATGAGGTATGGTTTATTCCATCTCACGTGCCTCCGCATAAGCAGGAAGCAAAAGTGTCCGCTGATGATCGCCTGAAGATGGTGGAAAACGCTATTGAATCAAACCCTTATTTCAAGGCAAGTAATGTGGAATTGACTAGGAAGGGGACTTCATACACTGTCGATACAATGAGCTATTTAATCGATCAGTATCCTAAAAATGAATTTTATTTTATCATCGGTGCGGATATGGTCGAACACCTGCCAAAGTGGTATAAGATTGATGAACTAAAGAAGCTTGTCCAGTTTGTCGGAGTGAAACGGCCCGGTTACAAATGGAGTCCGGAAATCCCTGTTCAATTTGTAGAAATTCCGCTTATTGACATTTCATCTTCAACTATTAGAGAGCGACTTTTATCTGGTCATAGCGTGCGATATTTAGTTCCGGATGCCGTTTATCATTTCATAAAGGAGCATAAAATATATGGAGCTGACTCGTGACGAAGCATTAAATTACGTTAAACCCTATTTGAAGGTGAAAAGGTACGAGCATACCGTTCGCGTGGCAGATCAAGCAGTTGAGCTAGCCGAAAGGTTTGGAGCGGATATTAGGAAAGCAGAACTAGCTGCTGCACTACATGACTATGCTAAATATAAGCCTTTAGATGAAATGAAGCGATGGATTTGTGAAGATCGACGTTTGCCTAAAGATCTACTTGATTACCATCATGAATTGTGGCATGGCCCAGTAGGAGCTTTGATGTTAGAGAGGGAGATCGGATTACATGATCCGGAAATCATGTCAGCCATCCGTTGCCATACAACGGGAAAAAAACACATGAGTATCCTGGATAAAATTGTTTTTTTGGCAGATTATATTGAGCCGGGCAGAGATTTTCCGGGGGTTGATGAGGTTCGGGATAAAGCTTTGACGAGTCTTGACCGGGCATGCGCCATGGCTTTAAAAAATACGATTGTGTTTTTGATCAGCAAAGAAAGAACAGTTTATCCGGACACGTTCCATGCGTACAATAATTTAATATAATGGGAATAAGACATATAAATATAGGATGAATAAGGGAGGAAGACTATGGAAAGTAAAGAATTAGTTACCTTAGCAGCTCAAGCGTGTGATGAAAAGAGAGCATCTGATATCGTTGTACTAGATATGGGAGATGTATCTTTAATCGCTGATTATTTTCTAATTTGTGAAGGTTCAAATGAACGCCAAGTACAAGCTATTGCGCGTGAATTGAAAAATCAAGCAGAAGAGAATGGAATTGAAGTGAAGAGAATGGAAGGGTTCGAACAGGCACGTTGGATCCTCGTTGATTTAAATGATGTTGTTTGTCACATTTTCCATAAAGATGAGCGTCACTATTACAATTTAGAGCGCTTATGGGGAGATGCTTCGACAATTGCTGTTGAGGGTATCGAAGGCTGATTTATGAGTTATAGACAAATGGCTCAAGTATATGACCGTCTTATGGCAGACGCTCCCTATGATGAGTGGATCGCATTTACAAAAATAATGATCAATGAATTTCATCCTCATGTAAAAACAGTGCTTGACGCTGGATGCGGCACAGGTGAAATTACTCATCGGTTGAACGGAGAAGGGTATAGATTGACTGGAGTCGATCTATCTGAAGAAATGCTATCGATGGCACAGCAAAAAAATCCTCAATCAGATATTCAATGGCTGCATCAGGATATGACTCAGATGGAAGGTGTGAGTCAATTTGATTGTGTCATTAGCTATTGCGATGTGATTAACTATTTAACAGACGAAGAAGATGTCAAAAGTGCCATCGCTTCTGTTTACGATGCATTAAATGAGAATGGGTTATTCTTATTCGATGTGCATTCTATAGATCATATTCATCAAGATTTGTATGGTTCCACATTTGCTGAAGTCTATGATGAATTATCCTATGTATGGTTTTGTGACCCTGGAGAAACTGACAACAGTGTTGTTCATGATCTTACCTTTTTCGTTCAAGATGGTACAAAATATATCCGTTTTGACGAGAAGCATGAACAGAGAGCCTATTCATTAATGAATTTACAGGCTTGGCTGAAAAAAGCCGGGTTCGAGATCAAGCGAATTTGTGCTGATTTTCAAGAGCAACCTTCTCAAAATGGAGACCGGTTATTCTTCGTTTGTCAAAAGTCATAATACTAAAATTAAAGGAGTCGGGAGCCCCGGCTCCTTTTTTTGATTTTTTGCAGGAAAATAAAAGTTCATGTCGAATTTTATATTTCACAGCTCAATACTATCTTTGTCATCCTTATGTTTGCTTTGAGTGGCTTTAAACATTTCGTAGAACAATACACCTAAATTGTTTTCCATCGCTTTCAGCCCCTCCCCCGTAACTCCTCCTTTAACTGTAACTTTTTCCATTAATTCTTCAAGTGTAAAGATCTTCTTAGATAATAACTGCCCTAGACCAATCATCATATTCTCGGTCAATTGCGTTGCTTTTGCTTCACTAATACCTGCGACATCTTGAGCAGCTGTAATCCAGTTACTTAATAAGAAGCTGATGAACGCTGGACCACATGAAACAATATCAGAAGCTACCCGAATATGTTCTTCTTCTACTTCCACTGGAGTGGAAATCGCTGCGAAAGTTTCGAGTAACAACTCCTTCCTTTCCTTTGTTATCCTTTTTCCGAAAGTAAATAGACTGACTCCGGCATGAGCGTGATTGGTAATTGACGGTACAATTCGCGCTACTTGACAAGGTGTGCGCGCTTCCAATTCATCAACTGAAATAGGACTTGTTATGGAAATGAGACATTGCTGTTTTGTAAAGTCGTTCTCCAGTTCTTGCAAGATCGTCTTGTAATGATGAGGTTTCACACAAATAAACAAAATATCACAGTTACTTTGTATTTCTTTTAGAGATGTGGCTACTGTAACTCCTGTATATTTTGCTTGAAGCTTGAGGGCTTTTTCTGGAGATCGGTTATAAATCATCAGATCGGTTGCTTGTAAAGCCTGACTGCTCACTAATGAAGAAGTCAACATACTCCCCATATTTCCTGTACCGATGATTCCCCATTTCATAGGTTATCCCCCCTTATATAAGTTACCTAACTATTTTTATTCTAATAAAATTAAATTATGAAAGAAGGGCTTACTTTCATGAATAAGTTCGTGAAACGTTATGGTTTTATCACATTTTTAATTATTATTGGAGTGACTTTCTTGTTCTTTAAACATACGAGTACCGAGAGTGAAATCAATACAAATAATTTCTTGTCTCATAAGGAAGAACAAAAACCCGTCAAGTCATTGGAATCAACAGAGCCTATAATTAAAGTAGACGTGAAAGGAGAGGTGAAAAATCCTGGTGTATATTCTGTTGAAAATAACTTGAGGGTTGATGACGTGATTCAGTTAGCTGGTGGAATGACGGAAAACGCTGACCCAACTAGCGTAAATTTGGCCCAGAAACTGATTGATGAAATGGTCGTTCATGTTTATGCTTCTGAATTGAATGATTTAGGAGCAATATCAGAAGACGGCTCAGCCCCTGCGCAGAAGAAGAATAATCAAGTCATTCTTAATCAAGCTACGGTAGAAGAGGTCCAATCGTTAAATGGCATTGGTCCTTCAAAAGCAGAGGCTATCATCCAATATAGGGAAGAAAATGGTCCTTTTAGATCAGCCGAAGATTTGTTGAATGTCTCTGGAATAGGTGAGAAAACTTTAGAAAACATGATCGATGATATTAGGGTACCTTGAAAGGTTTGACGCAAGAACAAGGGAAGGGGTAAACTGAATGAAAAATGAACGGGGGGGCTACATAATGGAGCGCATTTCGTGGAATCAATATTTCATGGCTCAAAGCTATTTATTGAAATCAAGAAGTACATGTCAAAGATTAGCCGTTGGAGCTGTAATCGTCAGGGACAAGCGAATGATCGCAGGCGGTTACAATGGGAGTGTTTCAGGCGGTGTCCACTGTATCGATGAAGGGTGCTACGTTGTTGATGGTCACTGTGTCCGGACCATTCACGCAGAAATGAATGCTTTGTTGCAGTGTGCAAAATTTGGAGTTGCTACGGATGGGGCAGAAATATATGTCACTCACTTTCCTTGTGTACATTGTACAAAAGCGATCATTCAAGCAGGCATCAAAGCGGTTTACTATAGTGAGGATTATAAAAACGATCCTTATGCAATTGAGTTGTTGCAGCAGGCAGGGGTGAGAACGAAAAAAGTCCCAATCGAGACAGAACCTGTTCATTTTGAACAGCGGCAGCTTATAGGTGAGCTTTTGAATAAATTAGAAGCTCATGAGGATCCTGAGGTAGAACAGTTCAAAGAGAAAGCAAGGGAATTATTTGAAATTCCTGAGAAACAACAAACGTGAAAGGGCTGTGGCACCTCCCCGTCATCGCTTTTGTGATTGGCGGGGTACTTTCACGAGTCAACAGCCTACCATTCTGTATGTTGCTTCTTCTGTTCTTACTATGGCTTTATTCTGTTCGACATAAGTGGATGATGCTCGTCCTGTTTATTAGTGCTTTAGGCTTTGGGTTTTATTATCTCTCTCCAGTAACAATTCCTCCTTTGGATTCACCTGCAACTAAACTTTTCTTCAAAATATCTTCTGAAATAGAAGAGACTCCTCATACGATACAAATGATTGGCAAAATAGAAGACTCAGACGAAAAAGTGCTAATTGTGCTTTTTAAAAACCCCGAAACACAGACGACCGATATTCCGCTGGCCTGGAAGCATGGAGCTGTATGCAGTGGTGATGGTGAACGAGTAATGATTGAAGGGGCAAGAAATCCAGGTCAATTCGATTTTCAGAAATACATGAGTTCTAAGCATGTCTTTTCCCAATTCGTATTGAAGGATGAAACTGCCATCGTATGTGAGGGCATGTCATGGTTAAGTTATGGTTATTCAATAAGGAAGCAATTGATGAGTACTGTTGAGAAAAATGTTCATCCACAGGCTTTTATGTGGATGTCTGCTTTGATCTTCGGTGAAAAACAGCTATTAGATGAGAAAATAGTAAAGTTTTTTCAGGATTTTAGTTTATCGCATCTACTGGCAATCTCAGGTTTACATGTTGGTTTAACTATCGCGGGGCTGTATGCTCTTTTATATCGTACTGGGCTGGTTTCAAAAGAATTGTCGAGGGTAATTGTAATTCTTTTTCTCCCTCTATATGCGCTCCTCGCAGGCGCGGCTCCTTCTGTTTTGAGAGCTTCCAGTATGGCTCTTCTTGTCCTTCTGTTCTCTTTTTCGAGGTGGAAAATTCCCTTATCAGACATTCTTTCCATTGTTGCACTCTCATTGCTTCTAATTTCGCCGGATTATATTGACCAGGTAGGTTTTCAATTTTCGTTTTTAGTGACAATGAGCTTGATTTTGTCGTTTCCGTTGCTCAAACAAATAGACAAGCCTGTTTTGCAGAGTGCATTGATTTGCCTCGTTAGTCAACTTTCCATTCTCCCCATTCACCTACATTATTTTTATGAATTTAATCCTTTTTCCTTGATTGCCAATTTAATTTTAGTCCCTTATTTTTCTTTGCTTT
>NZ_JRNX01000255.1 GCF_000786645.1 Halobacillus sp. BBL2006 | reverse complement strand
AAATAAAAAAACAGAAATCCACTTAAGTATATTTCGCACTCCTGTTGGCTACACTACGACTAAATCTGAAAAACTACTTTTCTAGGTAAGAAAAAGTTAAAAGGTGTCCTTACAGATCCAATAAACCTTACAGTGAAGCGTTTCTCGCTAAGGAGGATCAGTCATTATACAGGTTTATCGTCATAGATACCTGACTTCCTCTTTGCTGCTAAACAATCATTCTACTTTCTTACCCAGGAAAGATAACAGGAGTGAAATTGATGCCTAAAGTAAGACAAGATGCATGGTCTCATGAAGACGATTTATTATTAGCCGAAACCGTTCTCCGACATATTCGTGAAGGAAGCACACAGTTAAAAGCGTTTGATGAAGTCGGTGATGTACTAAACCGCACCTCTGCCGCCTGTGGATTCCGTTGGAATGCAGAGGTTCGTCAAAAGTATGAACAAGCCGTAGAGCTTGCGAAGAAACAACGGAAAGAAAAGAAACGAAAAGAAGCCAAGCAGCAGCCTGTTTACCAAGAAGCTACCCGTTCTATTAGTTACCAGCCAGAGCAAGAAGAGGAACAAATCCCTCATTTGCCTGAAAAGAAGGAAGCTGTTACTTACCACGTACCGGCGGCCAACAATTACGAAAACAATTACGAAGCTGAACTGAATCTTTCCCAAGTGATTCGTTTTCTAAAAGATTTACAAAAAGAAACGAAAATCAGCGATTCTGTCAAAGAACAAATAACCTATTTAGAAAATGAGAATAAAGCCTTAACGGAACAAAACCGTCAATTGAACAGGCAATTAGAGTCGATGTCCGAAGACTATCAGTCCCTGATCCAAATCATGGACAGAGCACGTAAAATGGTCATGTTTGATGATCAAGAATATGCCAAACCACAATTCCGCATGGAGAAGAATGGCAATCTTGAGAATGTAGCTCGTTAATAACCATATCAAAAAGAGGATTTCCTATAATGGAAATCCTCTTTTTAAGCAAAAAATAAGACCAATCCCAATCGTGCCGTTGTGTTTAATGAGTTTTGAACCCGCTCCAGGCAGGTGGGTGCCCTGTTTCACACTTCTTGCGTCCTCCCATCAGTGATGGTTAAGAGGCTTGCATTCCATGTGAAAACACCAGGCTCCCTTCTCAAAAATGTTCGGTCAAAACGTACATTCAAACAACGTACACATCAGGATTGGTCATTTAATTGTAAGGCAATCATAGCATATTTACATTACCTTATCAAGAACTAGATACAGATTAAAAGTTCTTAATTTAGTCCTGTTTTTTTGGCTTCAATTGCAAATGAAGTTCATCTAGCTGCTTTGTATCGACGGCCCCTGGTGCATCTGTAAGCGGATCTGCAGCAGACGCCGTTTTAGGGAACAAGATCGTATCCCGGAGATTTGTACGGCCAGCAAGTAACATGATGAAACGGTCGAATCCAAGTGCGATGCCTCCATGAGGAGGTGCCCCATACTCAAGTGCTTCCAGTAAGAACCCGAACTGTTCCTGTGCTTCCTCTTTACTGAAACCAAGCACCTCGAACATCTGATTCTGAAGTTCTGTCTGGTGGATACGAAGCGATCCTCCTCCAAGCTCATAGCCATTCAGAACAATATCATAGGCTTCTGCATGGACTTGCTTTGGATTCGTCTGAAGCTTATCGATATCTTCTTCCGCTGGCATTGTAAATGGATGATGTGCTGCATAGTAGCGTCCCTCTTCTTCGTCATACTCAAACAGCGGCCAATCTGTGACCCATAAGAAGTTGAACTGAGTCTCATCGATCAATCCGAGCTGACGTCCTAGCTTCAGGCGAAGCGCACCAAGGCTGTCATGAACAACAGATGTTTTATCAGCCACAAACAATAGCAGGTCTCCATCTTTAGCCTGTAGTTTTTGCTTCAATGAAGCAGCCTCTGCTTCCTCAAAGAACTTCGCGATTGGACCATTGAATTCTCCATCTTTTACTTTCAGCCAGGCCAGCCCCTTGGCCCCGTAAACCTTCACTTCTTCGGTTAGTTTATCAATGTCTTTCCTTGAGAAATCATCAGCTTTTCCTTCCACATTTAAAGCACTCACTTGGCCTCCAGAAGCTACAGCGCCATTGAATACTTTGAATCCTGAATCTTTGACTTCCTCTGAGATATTAACAAGTTCAAGCCCGAAACGAGTATCCGGTTTGTCAGAACCGAAGCGTTCCATCGCCTCCTCATAAGCCATACGAGGAAATGGTGTTTCGATATCTATGCCCTTCACTTCTTTCATCACTTTCGTCATCATGCGCTCTGTCATAGACATGATTTCTTCCTTAGACATGAAGGATGTTTCAATATCGACTTGAGTGAATTCAGGCTGGCGATCCGCTCGTAAATCTTCATCGCGGAAGCAACGGGCGATTTGATAATACTTTTCAAACCCTGACATCATAAGTAGCTGTTTAAACAGCTGAGGAGACTGTGGCAATGCATAGAATTCTCCTTCATGGACACGACTAGGAACCAAGTAATCACGCGCTCCTTCTGGTGTGCTCTTTGTCAGCATTGGTGTCTCCATTTCAAGATACTCTTCGTTGTTCAGAAAGTTACGGATCACCTGGGTCGTCTGGTGGCGAAGCTTGAAGGTATCTTGCATTTCTCTTCGTCTTAAATCCAAATAGCGATACTTGAGACGGAGGTCTTCCGATACTTCTGACTGCTCCTCAATCATGAAAGGAGGCGTTTTGGATTTACTTAGAATTTTAACCTCCTGCGCCACTACTTCAATGTCCCCTGTAGCTAAGTTTTCATTAACCGTCTGAGAATCCCTGGCTACTACTTGTCCTTGTACTTCGAGAACGTATTCACTTCTAACCATTTCAGCCGTTTGCAAGGCTTCTGGAGAAGTTTCAGGATTGAAAACAACTTGAACCAACCCGGAACGGTCTCTTAAGTCGATGAAGATTAAACCGCCTAAATCACGACGCTTTTGTACCCATCCTTTTAATGTCACTTCTTGTTCTAAGTGATCTTTACGTAACGAACCGCATTTCACTCGTTCCATTTTATTCGCCTCCTGTCAGCTTTTCTTTCATATAGTCAACAATCTCATCAAGAGAAACCTCTTTTTGTTCTCCCGTTGTCATGTCTTTTAAATTAACAACATTATCTTCAAGCTCTCGATCTCCAAGGACGAGAACGTATTTTGATCCGAGACGATCTGCGGCTTTGAATTGAGCCTTCATTTTTTTACCCAGATAGTCTTTGTCTACTTGTACTCCGGCTGTTCTCAATTGATAAGTCAATCGAACGGCCGCCTTTTCAGCTTCTTCCCCCAGAGCTACCATGTAACAATCCAATCCTTCATCAATTGGAAGCTCTACTCCTTCAGCTTCAAGAGCCATTAATAAGCGTTCGATACTCATAGCAAATCCTATACCCGAGGTCTCCGGGCCGCCGACTTCTTGTACAAGTCCGGTATATCGTCCGCCTCCACTTAGAGTCGTAATTGCACCAAATCCTTCTGCCTCGCTCATAATTTCAAACGCTGTGTGATTATAATAATCCAGACCGCGCACAAGATTAGGATCAATGACATACTCAATTCCCATTACATCGAGGAATCCTTTCACCTTTTCAAAATAATCTTTTGAGTACTCATTCAAATAATCAAGTATAGATGGAGCAGTTTCCATGGCAGGGTGCTCCCGATCCTTTTTACAATCCAAGACGCGTAGCGGATTCTGATCAAGACGGACCTGGCAGTCGGCGCATAATTCTTCTCGATATGGATCAAAATGGTCGACTAAAGCCTTCCTGTGGGCTTCTCGGCTTTCTAAGTCACCTAAGCTATTTAAAACGAGTTTCAACGATTTCAAACCAAGCTGCTGATAAGAGCTCATTGCAAGGGCCAAAACTTCAGCGTCTACTGCAGGGTCATCGCTGCCAA
>NZ_JRNX01000254.1 GCF_000786645.1 Halobacillus sp. BBL2006 | reverse complement strand
GGGGGATATTTAGCATTATGGCAGGTCGGTATGCCTCAGACGGAAAGGCAAATCTTGAAATATTTTTAAAAGGTTTTAGCGGGGATTATTGTGCTGTTGATCGGATGGGAAGAGAAGCCAAAGTATTAGATGAACCTGCTTTAACCATTGGGCTTTTTCTTCAACCGCACGTTCTTCAAGATGTTCCTCCTAGCTTTCAAGAGCGAGGATTAATGCCAAGGTTTTTGTACTCACTTCCACGATCCTTGGTTGGATACCGTAAAATCACACCACGTACAGTAGAAGCAGAAATAAAAAAAAGGTATCAATCAAACATTAAAAAATTATTGCTCATGGATACCGATGGAGCTATGAAGCTTACCCTTAATAATAAAGCTAGAGAAGCAGAGGAAGGACTAAGGGGAGAAATAGAAGCAATGTTTTTGGATGGTGGAGAACTATCAGAAATGAAGGAATGGGGTAGTAAATTAGCAGGGCAAATTATCCGGATCGCTGGGTTGCTCCATGTAGCTGAACATGTTCAAGCCTTACCATTAGATGCGATAAACATTGAGAGAGTGCCAACGCAAATACACGGGGAAATATTCACAAAAGCAAATCAACTTTCAAGTTATTTTATAGAGCATGCCAAGGCTGCTTATGGTTGTATGGGAGCAGATGAAGGTACACAAGATGCAAAGTATCTACTGGAAGTGATCAAGCGACAGAATACGCCTGTGATTGAATATAGAGAT
>NZ_JRNX01000253.1 GCF_000786645.1 Halobacillus sp. BBL2006 | reverse complement strand
CGAATAATTTTAGTGATTCTTTATATAAATAAACCTTCCAAACTGCGTGTAACCATTTTTTTGAAAAAGAAGGTGATCTCTATGAAATGGATTGGAACGATTATTTTGGCTGCCGGACTACTCCTTACAGGTTGGAGCGGTTATCAATGGTATCTAGGAAAACAATCAGTTTCTGAACTTGCAACGAGCCAAACCGTAAGTGCCAACTCTGACAAACAGCATATACATAAAGAAAAGAGAGATGTTGCGCAGACAAACAACTTGCATAAAGCCCCTACTAAAAAGATAAACACGCTGGACTTTAATTATAAAAAAGGAGAACAGATGGCCTCCCTCCAAATCCCCAGCATCGGAAAACAATTTGATGTGTTTTGGGGTGCTGATGAACAATCACTGAAACGTGGTGTCGGTATGTATGTCAGCAAATGGACGACGGTTCCAAATATCGAAAGAGGCCACACCGTATTGAGTGGGCATCGTGAAACAGTCTTCACTGAGCTCGGTGATGTAAAAGAAGGAGATATTTTGACTGTACATTTTGACGGTCAAAACTATGATTATGAAGTCGACAAGACATGGGTCACAGACGCTGAGGATCGATCGGTCATTGTTGAAAAAGAAGAAGCGACGCTCACGCTGACAACATGCTACCCTTTTGAATTTTTAGGTGACGCTCCAGATCGCTATATCATTCAGGCCCATCTGAAAGAATAATAGAAAACTGTATCCCATAAGATACAGTTTTTTTATTCGCATCAATTCCCATATACTGGATGACCTGGGGTGGAATTTATTCCCTTTATTGAACGTAAATATTAGGAGTAAAGGGGGAATGGCCATTGAGCTTCCATCCATTTAATAATGTGCCTCGCTCCAATATTCAGAATGTGGAAGAGATGACTGCCATCATTCGTAACGGTTTGGTCAAGTCTGAGAACCCTAAAAATGTTCTTATTATTGGTGCCGGGATGGCGGGACTTACGGCTGGTTCCTTATTGAAAGAAGCGGGTCACAAGGTAACAATCCTTGAAGCCAATGACCGTGTTGGCGGAAGAGTTTTTACGGTAAGAGAACCTTTTTCACCTGGGGCTTATTTGGATTTCGGAGCCATGCGAATTCCGGAGAACCATTCTCTAGTGTTTGAATATATCCGGAAGTTCAATTTACCGACGAACAAATTTCTTAATACATCTAAAAAAGATATTCTTTTTGTAAATGGAAGAAAAACCACACGCGAACTATACGAGCAGAATCCAGATATCTTAAATTTCCCAGTAGAACCTCACGAAAAAGGAAAAACAGCGGCCGAGTTACTGATTGGGGCGGTCCAGCCTTTTCTTACCCTATACCAGTCCAGTTCTCCTCAAGAACAAAAGGAATTAATAAAAAAGTTCGATCAGTATTCGATTGAAAATTATTTACGCTTCAATCCAATCGGCCCCTCCCTCTCTCCGAATGCGATTCGCCTGGTCAAGGTCATGCTTGGAATTGAAGGTTTTGCAGAGCTTTCCTTTTCAAACATCTTATTCGATATCATTCAAACCGTCTTCAATGAAGATCTCAAATTCTACGAAATAACAGGTGGAAATGATCGGTTACCAAAATCATTCTTAAAAGAATTAGAATCCAATGTAAAATTTAATGAGAAAGTAGTACGAATCATCCACCGAGGTGATCAAGTTATCGCTCAAACCCGGAATATGAAGACTAATGAGTTCCATACCTTCTCCGGCGATTATTTGATCCTCACCCTCCCCTTTTCCGTCTTCCAGTTTATTGAGGTCATCCCATATCAAACGTTCTCTTTTGACAAGTGGAAAGCCATCCGTGAATTACATTACGTCGCGGCAGTAAAGGTTGGTATTGAGTTCAAACGCAAGTTCTGGGAAGAGGAAGGATTAGACGGAGCAAATCTGCTGACGGATTTCCCCAACCGATTTACGTATACCCCAAGCCCCGCCTCTGCTGAGCAAACGTCTGGTGTCGTGCTGGCCAGCTACAGCTGGGGAGACAATGCGAAACTTTGGAATGCCTTGCCTGGACCAGAAAGAATTAATCAAGCAATGCAGGACCTCGCTAAAATTCATGGCAATCAAGTCTATGATGAATTTCTGAACGCATACACCTGCAGCTGGAGTCTAAATCCTTATTCAGCTGGTTGCTTCACGCTCTTCAAGCCGAACCAGGCAGCTACCTTCCCTGACATCATCAACCGTCCCGAGGGCAGAATCCATTTTGCAGGAGAACACGCCTCCGACTTTCATGGATGGATTCAAGGTGCCGTGCAATCTGGGGTAAGGACGGCTTTGGAAGTTCATCAACGTCTCGATACCTAAGGGTTAAAAAAAGACCACTGAATTTTATTCAGCGGTCTTTAGAACTCTAATTTCAGAAAAAGGACCAGCACTCAGGCTTCGTCGAATGTTCGAACAATCGAAGTGCCTGATCAAGATGCTCAGTCTCCTTTACACGCGCCAATCCACCGAGGATCAATGATTCTAATGAGATGGCCCCCATCATCAAGGATGAAAAATCAGCGATTCCGATATGGATGTCGATATCCGCTTTTTCTTCAGTTAGCGATGGAGCCCCCTCAGTAAATTGCCACACATACTCATGCTCTTTATTCATCAACGTGTCAGAGATATTCCACCTTACTTTTAAGGTTTCCTTACCGAACGAATGCTTTTCCAGTGACTTCAAAAATAAAGGTACATCAACAATTCGGTACATCAGTCCGTGTCCCTGCTCGCTCGTCTTATGATAGATGCGGAAGATAAGCTCTTCGTCTTCATGACTGGGGTCTTCAAGCAAAAAAGAGAACTGCTCGTTAAATGTTGGAAGTTTAATCGAACGAACCTGATCTTTTTGAATATGTAAATAGTGAATCAGTGACTGGTATGCCTTTTGTGACGTCGTAATAAAGTCCGTGATATGAAGATCATTTTTCAGGAAATGGTCTCCTGTCCGCTGCTTAAACTGATAGACGATGTATCCTTCGATCTTACCGTTATTTTTATAGCCGACCGCATGATAATCTTCTAAATCCAGAAATTTAAATTCATAGATTTCTTTACTACATGATCCATGAGTATGATCTGCCCATTGGTGATAGCATGCCCTCACTTCTTCCTTATCCTGAGCATCAAGGATGATAACTGACTCAGATGAAGGGAACGCAGGAAGTTGGGATGGATGAAATTTATAAGTGTAAATGGGTGGGCCCAGGCCAAAACCCATCTTCTTATAAAAGGATGGCTGGAACGGATACAATTGGACAAGTGGGCGCTGGCGAGCTTTTGCATCCTCAATAAATTTTCGAATGATGGCTTTAGCGTGTCCTTGTTTTTTATTAGGCAAATCAACGGCTACAGTCCCTATACCTGAAGCAGGAATCTTTGTTTGATACATATTCACCAGGTGGTCGTATTCGATGTATCCGCCAACCATTCTCTCCTTCTCAAAGAGACCAATATGCCTAACACTCTCTTCCTCGTTCATTTTCTCCCGATGTTGCTGGTACCGTTCCTTCGCTTCCTTTGAATCCAGCTTCATCCCTGGATAGCACCTTCCAGATAACTCAGTAAAAGCCTTAAAATCTTGGATTTCTCTAAATTCCCTCATTTTCTCCTCTCCTTCCTAGCAAGTAAAATCATCGTCATACTGAATTATATCTCAAAAATGATAGATTTTCCGCTTTCTGCCACCTCAAGTCATCCAAATATTGGATGACTTGAGGTGGCAGAAATTAACATACCCTCATTAAAAACCGTCTTCCCACAATCGGAAAGACGGTTTCTGTTTACTTGTATTCTCCTAGAATCTCGACAGCTTTTTCGGTCAATGACGTATCAATTGCTTTATCAAAATCGAGGTTTCCGCGAATCGCGTCGTTTTCCTCATACATATCGTACTGTTTCTTGATGTCTTCAATGAACATTTTCCCATCAGGATCAAGTCCTGTCACAGATACCTTCTTCCAAATCGCTGGATCTTTCAAAGCTGTATGCTTTGTCATGATAGTGATGATTTCGTCTTTGTTTTCCCCTTTTACGAACGCATCATTATAATCACGGACCCCCTTCAAGTAAGCAGCCATGAATCGTAGGGAGACATCGGTTTCTTTATTGACGAATGACGGAGAGCCTAGAACCATGGCAATTTGTGCTTCTGGAGCAAAGTCAGTTGCATCCCCGAATCGCTTATGGAGACCCTGTTGTTCCCCTTGTGTAATAAGCGGTTCGATTTGCAGAGCGGCATCAATTGATCCATTTCCCATTGCCGCCAGCATATTTCCGAAATCAGACATGAGTACGAACTCGACATCCTCTTCCGTCAAACCAGCGTATTCCAGCATCCGATGAAAAATATAATCGTCTACAGCATTACGCGATGAAACAGCAATTCGTTTTCCTTTGAAGTCCTTATAGGATTGAATCTCATCTTCCAAATCATTACGTATTACGAACGAAAAATAAGATTTCCCATCAAAATAGTGTCCTTTATCCGCTATGATCTTTACATCAATACCTTGTGCGATTGCGTTGAAGAAAGAGGCCGTGGAAATTCCGCCGGCAATATCGACTTCTCCTGCAGCTAAAGCAGGAAGCATGTCATCGCTGTTTGCAAACTGAGTAAATTTCACATCAATATTATAGTCGGCGAAATAGCCTTTCTCTTTAGCAATATAAAAACCAGCCCCGG
>NZ_JRNX01000252.1 GCF_000786645.1 Halobacillus sp. BBL2006 | reverse complement strand
TTCTATTTTGTTTTTATTATAGATAAGAAATCTGAAATAAACCTGAAAATCTCCTCGCCATTTTTAATTGAAGAATGAAAGTCGCTCTTTTTTCCCTGGCTATTACGCATTACTAGGTGATCGAATCCACCGGTTCTGCTATTTTAACTTTTTCTTCTTGGCTCTTCTTGTTTCAAAATCCAGGATGTGAAAGATTATTGTTGTTATTAAGACGATGTAAGTATATTGAGGTAACTGAAGAAAGTATAGGAAGGCAAAAAATACGATGGACACGATAACAATCTCCAAATATTTCTTTTGTCTTTTTGTCATGATTTCACCCTTCTCTTTGTTTCTAAATCCTTACATTACATGCTCTCACGCTAAATAAAATAATTATGTATTATCCAAACCTGCTTTTCATCTGAACAGAATTTCTCAGCCCCTAATCAATATTGAAACCTCAGAGATTAGTAACCAGCTAACCTCTGAGGTTTCTTTTATTCTTCCGTTTCTACAACCATCTTGCCAATCATCTTCCCTTCTTCCACTATTTCATGTGCTTTACGAAGGTTCTGGGCATTTAATCCAGTAAATGTTGTGGTTACAGTTGATTTGATTTTTTCGTCATCAATTAACTTAGCCAATTGATGCAGAATATTCTGTTGTTCCTGCATATCCTCTGTTTGAAAAAGAGGTCTGGTGAACATGAATTCCCACACAAATGTGGCACTTTTATGCTGTAATGCTGTCAGATTTAAATTTGTATCGGTTTCTACAATACTGCAAATTTTACCTTGTGGCTTAATAGCTTCTACCATGGCGCCCCAATGTTGATCTGTAGAACTTAAACAAAAGATATAGTCGACTTGAGGAAAACCAGCTTTTTCTAACTGAGAAGCCAGAGGCCGATGGTGGTTAATCGTATACGCTGCCCCGTGATCTTTAGCCCAAGTAATGGTTTCCTCTCTTGATGCCGTGCCAATGACGGTTAGGCCTGCTAATTGCGCTAGTTGACCAGCAATAGATCCCACTCCACCGGAAGCATTGATGATTAAAATCGATTTCCCCTGGTTTTCTGACGGATTAAACGGGATGTTCAACCGTTCAAATAAGGCTTCCCATGCAGTCAAACTCGTTAGAGGCAGGGCAGCAGCTTCTTTGAATGATAATGTATGAGGTTTTTTGGCTGCGATCCGTTCATCCACAAGTTGAAATTCACTATTAGAACCTGGACGAGCAATAGAACCAGCGTAATAAACTTCATCACCAACTTGAAAAGAAGTCACTTGCTCTCCTACGGCTTCTACAATACCAGCTGCATCATAGCCAAGTATTTTAGCCTCTTCCTCTTCGTCTCCATTTGCCCGAACCTTGGTATCAACCGGGTTTACAGAAACAGCCTTTATTTTAACTAAAAGATCCTGCCCTGAAGCCTGAGGCTTAGGAACCGTTACATCTACCAAGCTCTCTTCGTTTGTAATAGGCAAGTGTTGATATAAACCAACAGCTTTCATTTCTTTGCTCATTTTCCTCATCCTTTTTTACACTTGTTTTAGAATTACGTGATACCAAAAAGTTCCACATAAAGGAGAGGGTGAAACATTTGCACGTTAAATATGCTTT
>NZ_JRNX01000251.1 GCF_000786645.1 Halobacillus sp. BBL2006 | reverse complement strand
AAATATAAAAAAACAACGATTCCTGGTGTACACCTATTGACATGAGTGATAAGAGTGTTATATTATATTCTATGGCATTTTATTTCTATACCACGGTTAGCCCCGGAAACTAATCGTATTTGAGATAAATAAACGTAACTAAAGATTTGAGATCTGAAAAATTAAAAATTCAGGAGGGAAACCGACATGCGCACAACTTTCATGGCAAATGAAAACAACGTGGAACGTAAATGGTATGTTGTCGATGCTGCAGGACAGACACTTGGCCGTTTAGCAAGCGAAGTTGCTGCGATCCTTCGCGGTAAGAACAAACCAACATATACGCCACATGTAGATACTGGTGATCACGTTATCATCATTAATGCAGGTGAGATTCAACTAACAGGTAACAAAATCAACGATAAAGTCTATTATCGTCACTCTAACCACCCTGGTGGATTGAAATCTCGTACGGCAAACGAAATGCGTAATAAATACCCTGAGCAAATGCTAGAACTTGCTGTAAAAGGTATGCTTCCAAAAGGAAGTCTTGGACGTAAGATGGGCAAAAAACTTCATGTTTACGCTGGAGCTGAACACAAGCATGAAGCACAACAACCAGAAGTTTACGAACTTCGCGGATAATAAAAGGAGGTAATCAAGAGTGGCACAAGTACAATACACTGGTACTGGACGTCGTAAGAGTTCTACAGCTCGTGTACGCCTAGTTCCTGGAACTGGTCGTGTAGTAGTTAATAAACGTGATGCTGAAGATTTCTTCCCATACGAAACTCTTCGCATGATTTTGAAACAGCCTCTAGCTGTTACAGAAACTGAAGGAAGCTATGACGTTTACGTAAACGTTCATGGTGGAGGTTTCACTGGACAAGCGGGTGCAATCCGTCACGGAATTGCTCGTGCGCTATTAGAAGCAGATCCTGAATACCGCACAACACTTAAGCGCGCAGGACTTCTAACTCGTGATGCACGTATGAAAGAGCGTAAGAAATACGGTCTTAAAGGTGCTCGTCGTGCTCCGCAATTCTCAAAACGTTAAGTTATCAACGTTTCAAAGGCTCTCAACCAATTTGGTTGGGAGTCTTTTTTTTGTTCTGCCATTCCCATAAAAAGGGACCTCAGGTCATCCAGATTCTGGATGACCTGAGGTCCCTTTTTATGGGCGGCTGGTGAATCATATTTCTTGTTCTTGTCCCATATAGTGAGGTAGAGAGAATAAGGGAGTGTGGGGATGGATGATTCGTCGTATGAAAACCTTCGTTTGGTTAGCGGGAATAGTGGTTCTCGTTTGTCTGGTATCCTATCCAATTCAGGAAGCGAAAGATGCCTGGACAGTTTGGTCATCGCCTCTTTCTGGAAAGGTCATTGTCCTTGACCCGGGTCATGGGGGGCCAGACGGGGGAGCGGAAGGATCCGATGGCACTCAGGAAAAAGAAATCACGTTGCAGATGTGTGAATACTTGAGGGATTATCTGCAAGAGGCAGGAGCTCTGGTGTATTTGACAAGGTATGAGGATATGGATTTATCTTCAGAAGATGCAGGTAGCCTCTCAAGACGTAAGTCCGAAGATATTAGGAATCGCGTGCAGTACATTGATGAAAAAGAAGCAGACTTCTACTTGAGTATCCATTTGAATGCCATCCCATCACCAAAGTGGAGAGGTGCTCAGACTTTTTATAACCCGAATGTTCCAGACAGTGAGCATTTAGCTAAGTTCATTCAATCCGAAATTAAAACCAACCTAGAAAATACGACTCGTGAAGCGTTGGGACTTTCAAATATATACCTGCTTAGACACGTGAAGGCTCCAGGAGCTTTAGTGGAAGCGGGCTTTTTATCCAACGCTCAGGAAAGGGAATTATTAAAGTCTGATGAGTACCAACGAAAGGTTGCAGCATCTATCTATCAGGGCGTTCTTCGATATGTGACGGAACGTGAATATCCTTCCAGCGATTGATTCGAGCAAATCACTTAGAAAGCGTTTCATGTATGTTATACTAGCAATATTGAAACATTTCTAAGGATGGTGAAACGGTTTGTTAACACAAGAGAAAGTACTTGAAATCCTACACTCAATCGAAGATCCGTTTTTACATAAAACGTTGGAAGAAACCGGTGGAGTTGAAGAAATAAAAATTAAAGAAGAAAAAAATCACGTCAGTGTGAAAATTCTAATTGCTAAAACGAATACAGCAGAGCAAATGGAATTGCAGCAGACGATAGTGAATGCTCTGAAGAGCGGCGGCGCTGCTACAGTAGGTCTTCGTTTCGATCAATTGCCTGAAGATGTTATCAGCAAATTCCAGCCAGCAGCTGAACAGCAAAAAGAAGCTTCATTATTGGATGGGAATGCGGGTACAAAGTTCATTTCGATCGCAAGTGGTAAAGGCGGCGTTGGAAAATCGACAGTTACGGTCAACTTGGCTGTGGCATTGACTCGCCTCGGTAAAAAAGTTGGTATCATTGATGCGGACATATACGGATTCAGTGTTCCGGACATGATGGGGGTAGAAGAACGCCCTGTCGTCCGCGGAGAAAAGATTATTCCAGTAGAACGATTTGGGGTAAAGGTTGTTTCGATGGGCTTCTTTGTTGAGGATAACTCTCCTATTATATGGCGAGGCCCGATGTTAGGGAAAATGCTGACGAGCTTCTTCAAGGAAGTGGAATGGGGAGACTTAGATTACTTACTTCTCGATCTACCCCCTGGAACAGGAGATGTTGCGTTGGATGTGCATTCCATGCTCCCTTCATCTAAGGAAATTATTGTAACCACTCCACACCCTACGGCGGCCTTTGTTGCTGCGCGTGCAGGACAAATGGCATTGAAGACAGACCATGAAATTCTGGGTGTTGTTGAAAATATGGCATATTTTGAAAGTAACGAAACTGGAAATAAAGAGTTTGTTTTCGGACGTGGCGGCGGTGTCAAGCTTGCTGAACAGTTACAGACAGCAGTGCTTGGACACATTCCTTTACAACAGCCTTATGAAGAAGAGGATGTATTTGCACCTTCTGTTTATCAATCAGATCATCCTACGGGCGTCATTTACAGAAATATGGCTGCAAAAATTATTGATAAATATTAATGAAAAATCACGCTTTCCCATCCCGGGATCGCGTGATTTTTTTATGGTGAAGATTGCTGACCCTGGCCTTCAGCTTGGCCGCCTCCAGACTCGTTGGGCTGCTGGCTGCCTTGGCCGTCCTGCTGAGATTGTGAACCTTCGCCACTCTTCATTTTTTCAGCGGCTTTTAACAAGGTTTCACTCATCTTCGCTTGGAAGACGGGGCTGCTTAGGGTCTCTTCAATTGTTTTCTCGAGGTGAGCACGGAACTTTTGGCCTTGCATAACGGTAACCATTTGATCCATCATTTCTGGATTTTTGTATATTTCAATCAACAGCTTTTGGTATTCAGCGTCTTTCATGAGTCCTTTCATCAAGTCTTTTTCTTGTTCCTCCAGGACTTTGCTGAATCCTTGAACGAATTTAGGATCAGAAAACAGCTTGCTCCAAAAAGCTTTTCCCTTTTCTGAAACTAACGTGTCACTAACGGCTTGGGACACAACTCCCGATTCAAGTGCCATTGATTGTTGCATTTTTTCATCAGAGAGAACTTCCGTAATGGCCTTTTTCCCGTCATCTGTTTTTAAAATATCGACAATCATTTTTTTAGTTGTATCGTAGTCCACCTGTTCGCTTGCCCCTGAACTGCCACCACAAGCTGCCAGGAAAACAAGAAGGAAGACAGGACACAATAAACGGAGTTTGGACATTTTGCATGTCCCCTTTCTTAAGTTCTCCTTACGTTTACTATCTGCTATTCGGCAAATTTTATTCGACATAAGGAAAAATGAAGCGCTTCATGATAAAATACGATGGTAAAGTCTTTGTAATAGGGGGAACATGCGTGAATAGTCGCAAATGGGTGAGGCTGTTTTTAACGACGCTTTTTTTAGGCGGCGTTCTGACACTCGTGACCAGTTTCATATTAAAACATGAGTCCTATGCAAACGTTCTTCAGCCATTTCAATTATTTGAGCTGATTGGTTTGCTGTTATTTTTTGCTGGGTTCGGTTTTATATTCAGTATCATAAGTCAAATGGGTTTTTTCGCATATTTGACCGTAAACCAATTCGGAAAAGGTGTCTTTCGTTCTTTATGGATCCCAGTCCAATTGTTTTTACTTGCTTTTACGTTGTTTGATTTAGTTTATTTCAGGTATCAAGCTGCTGAAGGAGCATCCTTGTGGCCGTTTATATTGACGGCATTAGGGCTGTTTATCTTGTCTTTGTTGGTAGCCTGGATAAAAGCGAAAGAAACGAACAATCACGCTTTCATTCCAGCCTTATTTTTCATGGTCGTGGTTACGACTGTTGAATGGGTACCTGCTCTTAGAGCGGATGGAAACGACTATGTTTGGCTGATGATCATTCCTTTGTTCGCTTGTAATGCTTATCAATTACTGCTATTACATCGGTTGACGAATGATCAGAAACAACCAGCATAAAATAGAAAAGCCACTGTGATTTTCGTCACAGTGGCTTTCATTAATTAATTTGAGTCGTTTCTGATTCTCCTCCGCTTACCAATTCCGTTATACTCACAAACTTCAACCCTTTTTGCTTTAGGCCAGGTAAAATAACTTCAAGAGCTTTAGGGGTTTGTTTTACTGAATCCGAAGCATGAAGGAGGATGATATCACCTTTAGAACCTTGTTTTAAAACTTGATCAATAATATAGTTCGTTCCAGGGTTTTCCCAATCATGCGGGTTTACACTCCATTGCACAGCCTGCATGCCCTCTTTTTCAATCAGCGTCAATACTTCTTTATCCATATGGCCATGAGGTGGACGAATCCATTTCACATCCTTAAAGCCTAATTTATCGAATGCTTCTTTAGCTTGCTGCAAATCAGATACTACCTGCTCAGGCTTTAATTCCAGATAACTTTCATAGGCATACCCCATCATACCAATTTCGTGCTTTCCTTCTTGAATCTCGTCCATAATGTCAGGATGACGCTCCGCCCATTCCCCGCTTACGAAAAAAGTAGCTTGAGTCTTATGAGTCTCCAATTGTTTTAATATTTCATGTACCTTATCGTTTCCCCAGCTAATATTAAAGGTCAACGCTACAAGGGACTGATCTGTACTTCCTTGACTCAATGCCCTCGGTTCACCATCATTCGAAAAAACAGGAAGTTGACTCCACTGACCAATCCAAAGCAACACCGCACAGAAAAAAGCCAGCAATACGACAATACCGTACCGTTTTAAACGGTCAGCTTTCAAGGTATAAAAAGTCAATCCCATCACTTCCCTTCTTACCAATATGTTCTATACATATGAAAAAAAGGACAACCTATGCTAAAAATACTGAAAATAGGGTAAAAATATAAAGAGTTGCTAATCAGGGAGGTTCTGGTGATGTACGGAATAATGATTAATGAGCAAGAAAGACGTGAAGTCGAGTATTTATTGAAAAGAGAAATGGAAGAGATTACGTTCGATCTCGGAGACCATAGGATTGACCAGGGGCTTAAGAATGCAATGGAAGACCGATATGAAGTTCTGTTTCAAATTTTTCGTAGGTTTGCTAATCGTGATGAAATACTTCAATATATGCCGCGTAAGAAAAAGCAAAATTAAAGACGATCGTTGAAAGCCCGGGGGTTTTATCCCTGGGCTTTCCTTATGAAGAGTTAATGAGTAATAGATCATTTTTATAAAAAGGTGAGAAATTCAAAAGAAAGTATTGCAATTTGTTTTTCTTCTGTGCTATATTATTAATCGTTGTCGGGAAAGACAAGCACATATAAGCGAGTCGGATCGACGCATTAAATTATCATGAAAAAAGTCGTTGACACAAACGAAAAACCATGATAAATTAGTAAGCGTCGCTTTGAGAGAGAAGCGGCAAGCCGAAATGGCTCAAAAAAAATCATGAAAAAGTTGTTGACTTCAAGCAACTAACCATGATATACTAATCAAGTCGCTGTTTTGAACAGCGCGCGAAACATTTTGATCTTTGAAAACTGAACGAACCAACCAGTACGTCAAAACATTCTT
>NZ_JRNX01000250.1 GCF_000786645.1 Halobacillus sp. BBL2006 | reverse complement strand
CCGTGTGTGTTGAAAAGATATCAACATGGATTTTTACATATCTGTCTTCTCTCCATTATCCACATGTGAATAACTCGATATTCAATTTATGAGCAAAGACCGAAAACAAAAAAATACTCCTGCCTGTCAGCCGGCAGAAGTATTTCACTATTGGAGTTACTAGGATGGACGGATGACGACATGTCTTCGTGGATCGCTGCCATCCGAATCCGTTTCCACTTTTTTATGATGTTGCAAAGCGGTATGAATAATCTTTCTTTCATACGATGGCATAGGTTCAAGCTTGACTTCCCTTCCAGTTCGAACAGCTTTTTCAGCTAACCGGTTGGCCAAGTTTTCTAGAGTCTCTTTTCTTCTTCCTCTATAGCCTTCTGCATCCAGCATCACCGTATAAAATTGATCAGATTCTCGATTGACCACAAGCTGGGCCAAATACTGCAAGGAGTTTAACGTTTGCCCGCGCTTTCCTATAAGAATGGCAATTTTCTCGCCTTCTAATTCCATGGAAATATCACGATTGTTTACTTCTGTTTTTATATGAACAGGAGCACCCATTTTTTCTGCTACTTCTAAGATGAATAATTCGGCATCCTGCACTGGATCTTTCTTAATGGAAACTTTAACGATTGCAGGCTTTGTCCCAAAGCCAAGAAACCCTTTTTTTCCTTCATCAATGACATCGACATCGACTTGGTCCTTTGATGACTGTAGTTGCTCTAGTGCTGATTGGACCGCTTCTTCAACTGTAGTTCCAGTAGCAGTTATTTGCTTCACTCGCTTGCTCCTCCCGTCGCATCTTTCATCATTGGTTTACGGATGAAAATGGTTTGAAGAATCATAACGATATTACCGACAATCCAGTATAGGGCAAGAGCTGATGGGAAGAAGAAAGCAAATGTACCGATCATTAACGGCATGATATAAAGCATCATTTGCATTTGCGGATTTTGAGCTGCTGCTCCGCCTGCCATCATCAGCTTCTGTTGTAAGAATGTCGTTCCTGCTGTCAAAATTGCCAGGAATGGATCGGATTGCCCCAATTCCAGCCAAAGAAAACTGTGTGTCTGAATTTCAGCCGTTCTCATGATGGAGTGGTAAAATCCAATCAAAATCGGCATTTGAACAACAATTGGTAAACAACCAGCTAAAGGATTCACACCATTCTTTTGGAATAGCTGCATCGTCTCCTGCTGAAGTTTTTGTTGAGTTTGTGCATCTTTTGAAGAATATTTTTCACGTAGCTCTTTTAATTGAGGCTGAATATCCTGCATCGCCTTCGAACTCTTCAACTGCTTTACGTTTAGAGGCAGTAAAAGTACTCGAATGATGATCGTTACGATAATAATTGCTAAACCATAGCTTCCACCTGTCAGATCAGCGAAAAACATTAACGTTTGTGACAGTGGGTAAACGACATATTCATTCCAAAATCCTGTGCTATCCGCGGTGATATCCTCATTAACTTGAGTACACCCGGATAGGAACGTAAGCACGCCTGCCATCGCAAGCAGCGCTATCATCTTATTACGCAACGTTCCTTCCTCCTTATTGAACACTCATTCCAATATTCTATGTTTCTTGATCTACTTCCTGCCTATTCTTTCAACAGTGTAGCATCATTAGGATTAAAAATCTTATATGATTTCGTTATTTTCTCTTATTCAAGAGCTTAGACCGCGATAAAACATGGGTCAAGCTTCGTTTCACTTCATGAAAGTTCATTTGATTGGTTGGTTTTCTAGCAATAATGACAAAATCAAAGTTAGGATGGATCTGGTCCTCCAGTTCATGAAAGGCTTGCCTTAAATACCGTTTCACCTGGTTACGAACGACTGCTGGTCCGATTTTCTTACTTACAGACAAACCGATCCGGAAATGGCTCTGATCGTTTTTCCTCATGTAATAGAGGACCAGCTGCCTGTTCGCAAAAGACTCTCCATGCTTAAACACTTTCTGGAACTCTTCATTTTTCTTGATCCGATAAGCTTTCTTCATGTTTAAGATCCACCCTGCTTAAAAAAATCTTCCTATACTAGAAAAAAGACCACTGATTGTTTTCAGTGGCCTATGCTGATAAAACTTTTCTTCCTTTACTACGACGACGTGCTAGAACTTTACGACCGTTCTTAGAGCTCATGCGCGCACGGAAGCCGTGTACCTTTTTACGCTTACGGTTATTTGGTTGAAATGTGCGTTTCATTATATCTACACCTCCTGAGGTAAAATCCTTAAAAACATACATCTAAAAGGCAGTCCCGATAATTATAATAAAAAGCTGTTTTTCTGTCAATGTCCTTTTTAGCATCCGAATGGATCCAGCTTAAACTTCCAATCAGTTATATAACAGTTTCTGTACTATAACAAAAAATGCGCTTGAATAAAAAAAAGCTTGCAAATTAGAGACGAAATTGCGAACATACACAGGTGCTGTGAATAATTTTTTCGAGCGAAAACGACTGTCCACAGCAAATATCGACATGTTAATCACAAAATATAGTGTTGTGGATAGCGTCTGTCTACAAGCTGTTGTGATTGTGGATAAGTTCCTATACACCATTGCAACTCTAGATTTTATCTGGTATTATATTTGTGTTTAACCGTGAATTACTTCTGAATCCTAAAAATGTTTTCCACAGATTGTGGATAACGTGTGGACATTTATTAACACACTTGTTTATGCGATTATACACAGCGATGTGGACAATGAAAATAACATTCTATAAAACTATTGAAATCAATCTTTATTCATCCACATGGTTTAGAAGTATTCGAGCTTCAAGCAATTATACAAACCTTATACGAACGCCTTTCGATCCTTTTGCACCGTTCGAAAAAGAGAACGAAAGGCTTTTTTGTTTTCCATTCAAAGAGAAAGGGGTGAAATATTTGGAGAACATTCACGAACTTTGGAATAATACTTTGGAAAAAATCAAAGAGAAGATCAGTAAACCTAGTTTCGAAACCTGGTTAAAAGCTACGAAGGCAGATTCTTTGAGCGAAAATACCTTAACAATCGTAGCTCCAAATGAGTTCGCCAGGGATTGGCTAGAAAATCAATATGAAGGGTTAATTACGGAGACGCTCTATGAAGTAACAGGGGCCGAATTAATCGCCAAATTCATTATTCCGGAAACAAAAGAAGAATCAATGGACGACGTGAAGCTGTCTTCAAAGAAAGTGCCAGATGTGAAGAACAATGGCAGTGAAGAATCACCACAAAGCATGTTGAATTCTAAGTATACGTTCGACACATTCGTCATCGGATCCGGTAACCGGTTTGCCCATGCCGCATCACTCGCCGTGGCAGAAGCACCCGCTAAAGCCTATAATCCATTATTCATTTATGGGGGAGTAGGATTAGGTAAAACCCACTTGATGCATGCCATTGGGCATTACGTTTTAGATCACAATCCGAATGCAAAGGTGGTTTACCTTTCATCGGAAAAATTTACAAACGAATTCATCAATTCAATCCGTGACAATAAAGCCGTAAACTTCCGTAATAAATACAGAAGTGTAGACGTGCTTCTTATAGATGATATCCAATTCCTTGCAGGGAAAGAACAAACACAGGAAGAGTTCTTCCATACGTTCAATACGTTACACGAAGAAAGTAAGCAAATCGTTATTTCCAGTGACCGTCCTCCTAAGGAAATCCCAACATTAGAGGACCGTTTACGCTCTCGTTTCGAGTGGGGGCTGATTACGGATATCACACCTCCTGATCTTGAAACAAGGATTGCGATTTTGAGGAAAAAGGCAAAAGCTGAAGGTTTGGATATACCGAATGAAGTTATGCTTTATATCGCCAATCAAATTGATACGAACATTAGAGAGCTGGAAGGTGCACTCATCCGAGTAGTCGCTTATTCCTCTCTAATCAATCGTGATATCAATGCTTCTTTAGCAGCTGAAGCGTTAAAAGATATCATTCCTAGTTCCAAACCTAAAATCATCACTATAGAAGCCATCCAAGAAATGGTCGGTGAAAAATATAATGTGAGACTGGAAGATTTTCCAGCGAAGAAACGAACAAAATCAGTGGCCTTCCCACGTCAGATCGCGATGTATTTATCGAGAGAGCTGACTGACTTTTCTCTGCCTAAAATCGGAGAAGAATTCGGGGGACGTGACCATACGACCGTTATTCACGCACATGAGAAAATATCCAAAATGATCGCGAATGATCAGCAGCTCCAAAAAGAACTGGATGAAATTCGTGAGCAGCTGAAGCACTAAGTGGATAATGTGTATAACTGAATCACGTACATCAACAGCCTGTCCACATGTGGATAGACTACAAGTGGTAAAGCAAAATACACTTATCCACAAATCCACAGCCCATACTATTACTATTACGGTTTTAAAAGATAAAAATATAATTAATATATGCTCAGTAGGAGGAGTGTATTCATGAAATTTATTATCCAGCGAGATCAATTGATCAATAGCGTCCAAAATGTCATGAAGGCTATTTCATCCAGAACAACAATCCCTATTTTGACCGGGATGAAAATCGAAGCCAGTGAAGAAGGAATTAAATTAACAGGTAGTGACTCAGATATTTCTATCGAATCTTTTATTCCTCAAGAAGAAGATGGAATCGTGCACGTTGAGAATATCGAGCCAGGAAGTATCGTACTTCAAGCGAAGTATTTTCCTGATATTGTTCGAAAACTACCTCAGAACACGGTAGAGATCGAAAGCGATAACCATAGAAATGTAACGATTCGTTCTGGTAACGCTGAATTTCATTTGAATGGACAGGATCCAGAAGAATACCCACAGCTTCCTCAATTACATACTGAGGATAGCTTTGAACTACCGATTGACCTCTTGAAAAACTTGATTCGTCAAACGGTATTTGCTGTTTCAACTTCAGAAACACGACCGATCCTGACGGGTGTCCATGTTAAAATGGAAGATGGGGAGTTAGAGTTCATCGCTACGGACAGTCACCGTCTAGCTTCTCGTAAAATTCCTTTGGAGCAGCCGGAAGGAAAAGCACTACCAGCTGTCGTTATCCCAGGTAAGAGTCTTACAGAATTAAATAAAATTCTTGATGACTCAGAAGAAACAATAGAAGTGAGTGTTACAGAGAATCAGGTGTTATTCCGTACGAAACATTTATATTTCCTTTCTAGACTTTTAGACGGAAATTATCCGGAAACTTCCCGTTTGATTCCTGAACAAAGTAAAACGGTCGTTAAAATCGACACGAAAGAATTGTTGCAATCTGTTGATCGTGCTTCACTTTTAGCGAAAGAAAATCGTAACAATGTAGTTCGTCTTATCACGAAAGAAAACAACCATTTAGAAATTACCGGGAATTCACCTGAAGTCGGAAACGTTGTCGAAGAAGTGTTAGCCGACGATGTAGAAGGGGAAGACTTAAAAATCTCGTTTAGTGCAAAATATATGATGGATGCTTTAAAAGCTGTGGATTATGATCAAGTTAAAGTTGAATTTACAGGGGCGATGCGTCCGTTCTTGATCCGTCCTGTGGATGATGACCAGATCTTACAATTGATTTTACCGGTACGGACGTATTAATTAATAAAAAATAAAGACTGCCGCTATGTATGAAGAAGGGTGCTGTTATGAAGATAACGGCACCCTCATTTTTTCTTTAGTTACCCCTTATTTGGGTTGGACTTTTCTTACACCTTCATCTTTAGTAAAATAGAAGAAGGTGAATTCATGAAATAGGGTGAATAAAATGAGCGAACATATAGAAATATCAACCGAATACATTCCATTAGGCCAGTTTCTTAAATTGGCGAATGTTGTCGAATCCGGTGGAATGGTAAAGATTTTCCTAAGTGAATTCGATGTATACGTAAATGGAGAACTGGAGAATCGCAGAGGCCGTAAGCTTTACCTGGGAGATACGGTAGAAATAGAAGAATTCGGCGTGTTTGAAGTCGTACGGGAAGAATAGTACGGAAGGAATTTTATGTATATACATGAACTGTCTTTGCGATCCTTCAGAAATTATGATCAACTATCGCTGACATTCGACCATACCATCAATGTCATCATTGGTGAAAATGCCCAGGGAAAAACCAATCTGATGGAAGCGATCTATGTCTTAGCTTTTACAAAATCTCATCGGACACCTCGAGATAAAGAGTTAATACAATGGGACGCAGAGTATGGTAAAATAAAAGGGAGTATATATAAACGGAATCGCCGCTTCCCTTTAGAAATCGTCGTATCCAGCAAAGGGAAAAAAGCGAAATTAAATCATATCGAACAAAAGCGCCTGAGTGATTATATCGGAGCTTTGAATGTGGTCATGTTTGCACCTGAGGACCTCAATCTAGTTAAAGGGAGTCCTCAGGTGCGTCGTCGGTTTATTGACATGGAAATCGGACAGATTCAACCCGCTTATATTTATCACTTAGGACAGTACCAAAAAATCTTAAGGCAGCGAAATCATTTATTGAAAGAGCTGCAGCGTAAACCAAAGGCCGATCGGACGATGTTAGGCGTCATGACCGATCAGCTGATTGAACATGCGGTCACGATCATTGAACGCCGTTTCAAGTTCATGCAACTGCTGCGATCATGGGCGACTCCGATCCATGAGGGGATCAGCAGACAGCTCGAAAAGCTAGAAATTGCCTATGATGCAAGTGTGAAAGTATCAGAGGATATGAATTTGGAAACAATAAAGAGTACGTATGAGGAAAAATTTTCCGATATTGAATCGAAAGAAATCGAGAGAGGGACAACTCTTGCCGGTCCTCATAGAGATGATCTTATTTTTTATGTGAATGGAAAAGACGTACAAACCTATGGGTCCCAGGGGCAGCAAAGAACGACAGCACTATCTTTGAAACTGGCTGAAATCGAACTGATTCATAGTGAAGTAGGTGAATATCCAATTCTTTTATTGGACGACGTATTGAGTGAATTGGATGATTTCAGACAATCCCATTTGCTTCATACCATTCAGGGCAAGGTGCAGACGTTCGTCTCGACGACGAGTATAGATGGAATTGAGCATGAAGCGCTTGAGAATGCAGAGATTTTTGAGGTTAAAGAAGGAACAATAGAAGTCAAGAAATGAGGTGGCAAATTGTTCATTCACATCGGTGACGATCACGTAATTCAGTCTAAAGATGTTGTGTCGATCATTGATCATAGTTTAGTATCCTCCTCTTCGATCATAGAAGAGATGATCTTTAATCAACGAAAAAATAAACAAGTGGTGGAAACAGAAGATAATCAGGCCAAATCGATTGTAATAACTGATGATTTCATCTACTTTAGTCCGCTTTCCGTTTTCACATTGAAGAAGCGGGCCAATATGATGTCGACGTTAAATAAGCTGGAGGACTTCTCAGAAGAGACTGAAGGCTGATAAGTTTTTCGTTAGAGATTAAGAGTCAAACCACTTGAGAAATGTAGGTGAGTACCATGAAGGAAGAAATAATTGAAGGACAACAGTCCTATGATGAAAGTCAGATACAGGTACTAGAAGGATTAGAAGCGGTTCGTAAGCGACCAGGTATGTATATCGGTTCAACGAACGAGAAAGGCTTGCACCATCTAGTATGGGAAATCGTCGATAATAGTATCGATGAAGCCATGGCCGGTTTTTGCGATCATATTCAAGTGATCATCGAAAAGGATAATAGTATTACCGTTACCGATAACGGGCGGGGCATCCCTGTTGGTATCCAGGAGAAAACAGGACGTCCAGCAGTAGAGGTTATCATGACGGTGCTTCACGCTGGAGGTAAATTCGGTGGTGGAGGTTATAAAGTATCTGGTGGACTGCACGGTGTAGGGGCATCTGTAGTAAATGCCTTGTCTAGTAAGCTTGAAGTTTTTGTTCACCGAGACGGGAAAATCCACTATCAAGCCTTTCATCGCGGAGTTCCGGAAGAAGACTTGAAGGTGATCGGAGAAACCGATATTACGGGAACGAAGATTCAATTTAAGCCCGATCCTGAGATTTTCACAGAAACCGAAGAATATAAATTTGAAACGTTAGCCAATCGTATTCGTGAGCTTGCATTCCTAAATAGAGGATTGACGATTACGATCGAAGATAAACGTACAGATGAAGAACCTGTAAGTTATTTCTATGAAGGCGGAATCCTTTCTTATGTCGAGCATATGAATCGTACACGCGAAGGCTTGCATGAGCCATTTTTCATTGAAGACGAGCAGGATGAGATCTCCATTGAAATTGCTTTACAGTACAACGATGGTTTTGCGAGCAATATTTATTCCTATGCGAATAACATTCATACGTATGAAGGCGGAACCCACGAGTCCGGCTTTAAAACAGGTCTGACACGTGTCATCAACGATTACGCACGAAAAAATAACATGTTCAAAGAAACAGACCCGAACTTGACGGGGGATGACGTACGTGAAGGATTAACGGCGATTATCTCAATCAAGCATCCGGATCCTCAGTTTGAGGGACAAACGAAGACAAAACTTGGAAACAGTGAAGCGCGAACAGTCACTGATAATCTATTTTCTGAAGGTTTCTCGAAGTTCCTTTTTGAAAACCCGAACATGGCCAGAAGCATTGTTGAAAAGGGTCTAATGGCTTCAAGAGCCCGTATGGCTGCCAAAAAAGCGCGAGAGCTTACTCGTCGTAAAAATGCACTTGAGGTATCCAACCTGCCTGGTAAGCTTGCTGACTGTTCTTCTAAAGATGCCAACATTTCTGAACTGTACATCGTTGAGGGGGACTCTGCAGGAGGATCTGCAAAACAAGGACGTGATCGTCACTTCCAGGCGATTCTTCCTTTGCGAGGTAAAATCATCAACGTTGAAAAAGCCCGTTTGGATAAGATTTTATCCAATAACGAGGTACGTGCCATCATTACGGCTCTCGGAACAGGCATTGGAGAAGACTTTGATATTTCCAAAGCCCGTTACCATAAGATTGTCATCATGACTGATGCCGATGTCGACGGGGCTCACATCCGTACTCTCTTGTTGACGTTCTTCTATCGCTACATGCGTCCGCTGATCGAGCATGGATATATCTATATCGCTCAGCCGCCTCTATACAAGATTCAGCAAGGAAAAGCGATTTATTATACTTACAGCGATAAGCAGCTCGATCATATTCTTGGTGAACTTCCAAATTCTCCGAAGCCAGGCGTCCAGCGTTATAAAGGTCTAGGGGAGATGAACCCTGAACAGCTTTGGGAAACGACGATGGATCCTGAAACGCGTACACTTCTTCAGGTAAGTTTGGAAGACGCGATCGGAGCGGATGAAACGTTCGATATCCTTATGGGAGATAAAGTAGAACCACGCCGTAACTTCATTCAAGAAAACGCTCAATACGTTCAAAACTTAGACGTTTAAAATAAATGATAGCAACAACATAGCCAAAAATGATGAGAGGAAGGAGATTCTTCCTTTCTCTTCCCTAGGTGATTTAGGAGGTAAATAGAATGGTGGATCAACCCGAACGCCCACGCGTGCAGGAAGTGAATATTAGTCAAGAAATGCGTACATCTTTCTTAGACTATGCGATGAGTGTCATCGTTGCCCGTGCGCTTCCTGATGTTCGTGACGGCTTGAAACCCGTACACCGAAGGATTTTATATGCGATGCATGATTTGGGAATGCACGCAGATAAAGCCTATAAAAAATCCGCGCGTATTGTCGGGGAAGTAATTGGTAAGTATCACCCACATGGTGACTCTGCCGTTTACGATACGATGGTACGGATGGCCCAGGATTTCAACTATCGCTACATGTTAGTCGATGGCCACGGAAACTTCGGTTCTGTCGATGGGGATGCCGCAGCTGCCATGCGTTATACAGAAGCACGTATGTCCAAAATTTCGATGGAAATTCTGCGTGACATCAATAAAGACACGATCGATTATAACGACAACTACGACGGTACAGAAAGAGAACCGATCGTACTACCAGCGAAATTCCCGAACTTGCTCGTTAACGGAGGATCTGGAATCGCTGTAGGTATGGCAACCAACATCCCTCCCCACCAGCTCGGTGAAGTGATCGATGCTGTCCTTGCCGTTAGTAAAGACCCTGAGATTTCCATTCAAGAGCTGATGGAAAATTACATTTACGGTCCAGATTTCCCGACATCCGGTAAAATTCTTGGACTGAGTGGAATCCGAAAAGCCTATGAAACCGGAAAAGGCTCAATCACGGTGCGTGCGAAAGTCGACATCGAGGAGCAGGCGAATGGAAAAGCTCGCTTAATTGTTACAGAGCTCCCGTATCAGGTGAACAAAGCTCGCCTGGTTGAAAAAATTGCTGATCTCGCTCGTGATAAGAAGATTGATGGCATCACTGATTTGCGGGATGAGTCCGATCGTAACGGCATGCGAGTCGTTATCGAATTGCGACGCGACGCAAATCCTAACGTCCTATTGAACAATCTTTATAAAATGACGGCACTGCAATCAACGTTCGGTATCAACATGCTGGCGCTTGTTAACGGCCATCCTAGAGTATTGAACTTGAAACAGTGCTTAGAATATTATCTAGAACACCAAAAAGAAGTCATTAAACGCCGTACGGCTTATGAACTTCGTAAAGCAGAAGCACGAGCTCACATTCTAGAAGGTTTGCGAGTGGCATTGGACCATTTGGACGAAGTCATTACGCTCATTCGTGAATCGCAAACGACAGAAATCGCGCGTACCGGCTTGATGGAACGTTTCGGTCTTTCCGAGAAGCAGGCACAAGCGATCCTTGATATGCGTTTGCAGCGTCTAACAGGTTTAGAGCGTGAGAAAATTGAAGATGAATACCAGGATCTTATCAAATTGATCGGTGAATTAAAAGCAATTTTAGCCGATGATGAGAAGGTACTTGAAATCATTCGTGAAGAGCTTCTCGACATTAAAGAACGCTATAACGATGAACGTCGTACAGAAATCGTTCTTGGTGGAACAGACTTCATTGAAGATGAAGACTTGATTCCGGAAGAGACGATCATTGTTACGCTGACACATCAGGGTTATGTGAAGCGTCTGCCTGCAAGCACATATCGCTCTCAGCGTAGAGGTGGACGTGGAGTGCAAGGAATGGGCACACACGAAGAAGATTTCGTGGAACACCTGCTTTCTACTTCCACCCATAACACGCTATTATTCTTCTCGAATAAAGGGAAAGTGTATAAAGCGAAAGGGTATGAAGTACCTGAGTTCAGTCGTACAGCTAAAGGGATTCCGATTATCAATATGCTTAATATTGAACGTGATGAATGGATTAACGCTGTCATTGCGGTAGAAGACTTTGTTGATGATTGGTACTTAGTCTTTACAACGAGAAACGGGATTACGAAGCGTACGACCCTATCTCAATTTGCTAACATCCGTAAAGGCGGATTAATTGCCCTTGGCTTACGTGAAGATGACGAGCTGATTTCCGTTCGTATGACGGATGGAGCCAAAGATGTCATGATTGGTACTCAAAATGGATACCTGATCCGTTTTAATGAGGACCAGATTAGAGCAATGGGACGTACAGCTGCCGGTGTGAAAGGAATTTCCTTACGTGAAGATGATAAAGTCGTCTCTATGGAGATCCTTGATGACTCTCTACAAGTCCTTACCGTTACAAGTAAAGGGTATGGTAAACGTACTCCTGCAAGTGATTACCGAATTACGAACCGTGGTGGTAAAGGGATCATTACTTGTAACTTGACCGACAAAAATGGTCAGGTCGTAGCGACGAAGGCCGTTTATGGCGAAGAGGATGTTATGATCATTACCGCGAGCGGCGTTCTCATCCGTATGCCGGTCGAAAGCATCTCTGAAACTGGACGAAACACGCAAGGTGTACGCTTGATCCGTCTTGGCGATGGAGAAGAAGTGGCCACTGTTGCTCGTGTAGAGTCTGAAAAAGAAGAGGAAGAAATGCTTGAAGAAGCTCTTGAGCAAGAATCTGCTTCTGAAACCCCAGAAGAGGGAACGGAAGTGGAGCAAACCCCTTCTGAAGATGAAACTGACGAATAATTTTATCATCGAGTCGCCTGTCGTCCTTCATAGCGGCAGGCGGCTTT
>NZ_JRNX01000025.1 GCF_000786645.1 Halobacillus sp. BBL2006 | reverse complement strand
GTATTAACAGAAAGGTAGAAGTTCACCTACTACATTCAGGTGTCTTCTACCTTTTTAGTATCCGTATATAGATGCTCCGTCAGTAAATTTTGAAATTAAGTTAGTTTTTCAGTGGCCTCTACTGTTTTTCTTTCTCTTCTTCACTTCTCACAGAAAAAAGACCAGACTCTCCGTTCCTAGTCTTCAGGTTAAGAAAGCTTGAATTGAACAAATAAAAATGATTTAGGCTAAAAAAAAGAGTGTGAAATCAGATTGATTTCACACTCTTTTTGCCACATCTTTTTTTGTATCGATTGTTTTCTGAAGTCTTAAGTATTGTCTAAGCATGGCTAGACGCCATGTCAGTATCATACCGAATGCGAGTAGAAAGAACATTCCGCTCGTTTCACCGAACGAAACAGTCTGTCCAATAATTAATTTCAGAATAATCCGAAAAACCAACAAACCGAACAAAATAAATACGAATGCCTTTGAGGGTTTTAAGTAAATGGCTCCTTCACGCACTTCCAACTTCGAAGTACGTATTAAGAAAACAGAAAAAATCACACCTACAAGAAGCGCTTCCAACACTTGTGTCCACTCCACGCGAAACACAGGAACCACAAACATGAAAGCTCCTGTACTCATGAACAATGGAGGAAGAATGATTTTTTTAATGCTGGCTGGACGTTTTGCCGCCCTCAGTCGAAGAAATATCATCGCTGTGGCCATACCAGCCGCTACAACTGTACTTGCTATCAACCAAAACATATTGTTTCACTCTTTCTTCTCTGTCCATTCCTAATAAGTTTAACACACATTGAATTGCATCGAGGTCGCGAGCTTCATCAAAAGGCTTGATAATGAAATCTATCGCTCCACATTCGATAGCTTCCACTACCAATTTATGCTGCCCTATGGGACATGATTACTCTCGCCTCACCAGGTTTTGCTTTAATTTCTTTCAACGCTTCAATTCCATTCTTAACGGGCATGGTGATATACAATGTAATCAAGTCAGGCTGAAGTTCATTAAATTTGTCTACAGCTTCTTGACCATTTTCACCTTGCCCGACAACCTCATGATTTCCCTTTCCCAATATACTGGTCAATGTCATGCGCATAAACTTTGCATCATCTACTACCAGAATATCCGCCATTGAATTTAATCCTCCGCTCGATCATTCGCTATGGTAAGAATAATCGTCATTGTCACCCCGATAACTGTTAGATAAACCCCAAGGTCAAATAACAATGCAGTCGCAAGCTCCGTCTTTCCTAATACAGGCAGTTGAAAATATGCGAAAGTTTGACTTAAAAAGGGCTGGCCAAACACGAAGGAACCTATTCCTGTTGTTAGGGCAATCAGGAGGCCTACCGGTATAATATAACGGAATTTCACTGGCAGAATTTTTTGCATAGCACGGAAGCCATAGGCCATGTACATGAGGACAAAAGCAGCTGAAGTCATCAATCCCCCAATGAATCCACCACCTGGCTTATTGTGACCAGCAAAAAATAAGTAAATGGAAAACCCAAGTAATATGAATGCAATTAGTGTGGTTGTTGTTCTGAGAATAATGTCGTTTGTGCGGGTCATACCGTCTACTCCTTTATTTATCAATATCTTCATCATAATATAAAACTATTCGAAAATCCATGTTTTAAAAGCCTTGGAAGCCTCCGAATAGTCCAGATAAGTAAGAGGTTAATTTCGTCATCCAGTCAAAATAGAGCGCAATGCCCATTAAAATCATGACGTATCCACCAATCTTCACGATCAAAGCACTGTTTCTTTTAATCCAGTTCAGTTTGCCTACAAAGAACGAGAGAACTAAGAACGGGATCGAAAACCCTAATGAATAGGCAATCATCATAACTAGGAATAGATCTGGCTGATCAACTCCAAGGGCTAAAACAGCACCCAGTATAGGTCCCGTACAAGGTGTCCACCCTAGTGAAAATGTAAGACCAATAAGGAATGAACCAAAATATCCAGCAGGACGATTCTTAAAGGTGATCTTTCTATCTTTCATAAGAAAATTAAAATTAAAGGCACCTATGATGACAAAACCAAAAAAGATGATCAAAATAGCGCCTAGCCTGCGAATAATGGCTTCATTTTGGATCATGAATTGAGCAAAAAAAGATCCAGAGAGACCGAGAATTAGAAAAATTGTAGTAAATCCTAACAAAAACAAGATGGTATGTAACAGGCTTTGCTTTTTTAACATACCGTTATCTTCCCTTAACTCATTCACACTCATACCAGTTATGTAGGAGAGGAATGCGGGAAAAAGCGGTAAAACACATGGAGAGATAAAGGACAAGAACCCTGCTCCAAATGCTAAAAAAATGTTTACGTCTGACATAAGCATATCCTCCAAAGTCGTACTAGGCCTCTATTGTATCAGAACAGTGGTAAAAAAACGATGAATCAGCTGTGAACATCTCTTGACGTTTGCACTTGCCATTTCTCAAAGTAAAAAGCCTTCTCTCACTAGCGGAAAGAAGGCTTTAAGCATTATTTCATTTGGTTGTTCATTGAACGCATCATTTGATTGATCTTCTTCTGAGATGGTTTCTGACCCATCTGCATCATCAATGTGCGTAGCATTTGTTCGTTAATTGGTGGGTTTTTCTTAAGATAGTTCATCATGTATTTTCTAGCGATGAAAAAGCCAAGGGCTACACCACCAGCAAGTGTTAGCAGGGCAATGATGACAACCCATACGATCCCCAAAGTCATGTCTTCGTCTTCCTCCTTCGTGTTGTCTCCCATAACAGTATAGTAAAACGTTCACTGAAATACAATAGTCGTTTCACGATAATAGACGCTGGCCTGCATGAGGCGATATCCAGCCATAATGCTCTCCTTCCTTCTCAACGATAAAAAAAGATTGAGAGGATATACGCAGAGGTTCAAAAACGGCTGTATCCGCTTGCCAGAGACTATCACACTGAAAAAGACAACAATAGTTCTTATTATCCATTATATCACAGAATAGGCTGTTATCGAAGAATGGAAGACTGAAGCTGAAACTTTTTCTCGTTACATTCTTTTTCGGAGTATACTCCTCCAGCCACTCCTTGAATGGAAACAGATCAACAATATAAGAAAATTGTTTTATGTATGTCATCGACATTGGGTTTTGTAAGAATTCAAGAAAAAAGCGTTTCATCAATTCCACTTTATAATAATAACGCTGGGCGATTTCTTGTTTGATTGAGAATATGAAAAACTGCATCGACTTTCACTCCTTTTTCGTATTATATCGAGGAGCAGCATTGATAATCTGTCACTTTGTGACCGGAGAATGCTACGAAGTTTGTCGAAATAATTAGAATACAGGATCGAAGTGATCAGATATAAAAAAGCTGCCGGAAAACGGCAGCTTTTTTTGATCATCTTTATTTCATCAAGTTTTCAGCATGTTTGACAACGTTATCGACTGTAAAACCGTAGTTCTCAATGACAGTGTTACCCGGAGCAGATGCACCAAATTTATCAATGCCAAGAACTGTACCGTCAAGACCGACATAACGCTCCCAGCCAAATGATGCAGCCATTTCAACAGCAAGGCGATGGCGCACACTGGATGGCAATACTTTTTCTTTGTATTCTGCATTTTGTGCATTAAAGCGATCAAATGAAGGTACGCTTACGACACGAACATCATAACCTTTTTTCTTCAATTCAGATTGCGCTTCAACGATCAGCTGAACTTCAGAACCAGAAGCAAGCAAGATTGCATCAGGTTCTTCTTTGTCTGAGTCACTCAGGATGTAAGCACCATGTTTCACACCTTCATAGGCTTTTTCAAGTGTACCTTCAAGAGTCGGAAGCCCTTGACGAGTTAAAACAAGCGCATTTGGAGTCGTGTTTGACTCAAGAGCAAGTCTCCATGCAGCGCTCGTTTCATTACCATCCGCCGGACGGATGACAGAAAGATTAGGCATCGCACGAAGAGATGGAAGCTGTTCAACCGGCTCGTGTGTTGGACCGTCTTCTCCTACCGCGACAGAATCATGCGTGAACACATAGTTCACCGGAAGATTCATAAGCGCAGATAGACGAAGAGCTGGACGCAAGTAATCACTGAATACGAAGAATGTTCCGGCATAAGCTTTCAGACCTCCATGAAGTGCCATACCATTCATAGCTGCGGCCATGGCGAATTCACGAACACCGAACCAGATGTTACGTCCTGCGTAGTTTTCACGAGAGAAGTCCTCTTCTTCTTTCACGGCTGTCTTGTTTGATCCTGCAAGGTCAGCACTTCCGCCAAAGAAGTTCGGGATTTCTTTAGATAGCGCATTAATGACATCTCCAGAAGCAGCACGTGTTGCTGGGCTGTCTTCTCCAGGTGTAAATGTAGGAAGTTGATTTTCCCAACCTTCAGGAAGCTCACCGTTTATAGCTGTTTCTAACTCAGTTGCAAGCTCTGGATGAGCTCCTTTGTACTGGTTAAGCATTTCATTCCAAGCCTGCTCTTGCTGTTCTCCATTTTGCTGTACTTTTTCTTTAAAGTCAGCATAAACTTCATCAGGAACATGGAACGGCTCGTGGTCCCACTTATAGAATTCTTTTGTCTTCGTTGCTTCATCTTCACCAAGAGGAGCACCGTGAGAAGCTGATTTACCTGATTTAGTCGGAGCGCCATACCCGATCACCGTTTTCACTTCGATCATCGTTGGCTGACTTGTATTCTGTCGAGCTTGTTCGAGTGCATTTTCAATTTCTTCGGTATCCGTACCATCCTCGACACGGATGACTTGCCACCCATATGCTTCATAACGTTTTTCGACGCTTTCACTAAATGAGCGGTCAAGGTCACCATCAAGAGAGATATCATTAGAATCGTAAAGAACGATCAATTTACCTAGTCCAAGGTGAGCGGCCAAAGAAGCAGATTCTTGAGAAACACCTTCCATCAAGTCTCCATCACCACAGATAGCGTAAGTATAGTGATCTACGACGTTATAGTCATCACGGTTATATTTTGCTCCTAAGTGAGCTTCAGCCATAGCCATCCCTGTTGCCATAGCTAGTCCTTGACCTAGAGGGCCTGTAGTAGCCTCTACTCCATCTGTATGTCCAAATTCAGGGTGTCCTGGAGTTTTAGAATCCCACTGACGGAAGGATTTCAAATCATCGATTGTCACGTTGTATCCAGACAAGTGCAATAGGCTATATAGAAGCATGGATCCGTGTCCTGCTGACAAGACGAAACGATCACGGTTAAACCATGAGGAGTTGCTAGGATTATGGTTCATGAATTTAGTCCAAAGCGTGTAGGCCATAGGCGCTGCCCCCATCGGCATCCCCGGGTGTCCTGAGTTTGCTTTTTCCACTGCATCGATAGATAGTGTTCGAATTGTATTAATTGAAGTTTGTTCAAGGCTGTTTGCCATATTCAACGTTCCCCTTTCTGATCCGGTATATGTACCATGTCTTATCCTATAATGAAAATGGATTTGAAACAAGCAATCATATAATATTTCCATGAAATGCGTTCAATTCTTGCCTAATTTACCCTTTAACGCGTTTCTTAAACAAAAAATCCGCACTTTTGTAAGTACGGACCATATGTTTAATTTTTTTTCTCGTTT
>NZ_JRNX01000249.1 GCF_000786645.1 Halobacillus sp. BBL2006 | reverse complement strand
CGCAGATTCTTAGCGTAGACAAAACACGGAGACTCCTACGGGAAGAGCGCGAGCTGAAGATCCCACAGGAAAGCGTTCTTTGCTTTCCGAGGAAGCTGAGGCCGTGCCCGTGGAAAGCGAAGTGTTTTGACGGAGCGGTCATTCGCTCTTTTTTTGGCACACAAAAATTCCGAATTGATTTGAACAAATCGTTCGGAATTTTTGCGTTTCATTCAGTTTTGTCCCAGCCTCTTTCATTATTTTATCGGGAATGAACCGGCAGTGGTGCATGTTCGGAAATAAAACCTCTGTTTACTAGCTCATCCCAGAATTCTTTCGGAATATCTCGCTGGATCATTGCCAGATCCTCTTTGATACGATCCGGACGTGTCGACCCAGGAATCACCGATTTCACGGCAGGATGGGCAGTAGAAAATTGCAACGCTGCCGCTTTTAACGGTACATCGTATTTCTGGCCAATCTCTTTCAATTGATTGACGCGTCCAATAATCTCGGCATTTGCTTTTTCATAATTGTAATGATCGCCGCCAAGTAAGACACCGGAGTTATACGGGCTTCCAACGACAATGTCGACATCCTTTTCTTCCGCCGACTTCATCATGCGCTCTAAGGCACGGTCGTGATTAAGCAGCGTATACTGCGTCGCTGATAAACAGATATCCGGACGCATTTCCTCAAGCTCCATCGAGATCTCGATCGGTTCTGTTGTGTTGACGCCAAGTCCCCAGCCGCGAATTACACCTTCTTCACGCAGTTGAGAAAGGACACGAAAGGCGCCTTTTCTAGCTTCATCGAATTTGGCGACCCACTCGTCACCGTGAAAATCAGGCGATACGTCATGGACAAAGACCATATCCAAACGGTCGGTTTTCAATCGTTCAAGACTCTGCTCGATCGACCGCTTCGTTGCATCTTCCGTGTAATCGGTAATGACCTTATTGTTGCGGGCATATTGGAATAAGCCTTCTTTATCTTCCGTTTCCTCAGTCACATAGCGGCCGACTTTCGTACTCAACACATAGTCATCACGGTTGTATTGAGATAACACATCACCGACGCGCATCTCTGCTAACCCTGCCCCATAAAAAGGAGCGGTATCAAAATAACGGACGCCCTGGTCCCAGGCGGTTTGAATCGTATTTCTCGCTTCGTCTTCGGGTACTTCTCTGAACATATTTCCTAACGGCGCTGTACCTAGTCCAACTCTATGTTTTAAAGCATCTTCAAGAGACTTCATCTGATTGATTCCTCCTTAGTTCGAATCATATAGTTGTATTGCCAACTAAAAAGAAAATCAAACATGACAGCCTACTGCCAAACCTCTTCGGCAATTTTCACGACATGGCGGATTTTTTCCCACTGCTCTTCTTCGGTGATCTTGTTGCCTTCTTCCGTTGAAGCAAATCCACACTGCGGACTCAGACAAAGCTGACTCACCGGTACAAAATCGGACGCTTCCAAAATGCGGTTTTTCACGTGATCCGGATCTTCAAGCTCGCCGAATTTCGATGTGATCAATCCAAGGACAATGGAAAGGTCGTTCCGGTTCACGTGACGAAGCGGCTCAAAACCACCGGAGCGCTCATCATCAAACTCCAGGAAAAGTCCATCGACTTCAAGTCCGCCAAAAATCGTTTTCGATACAGCCTCATAGCTGCCGCTTGTCATGAAGGTCGACTGGAAATTGCCACGGCAAATATGCATCGTCACAACCATATCCTCCGGTCGTTTCGCAATGGATTCGTTCACAGCACGTGCGCATAATTCAGCGACTTCGTCCGGGTCCTGTCCTTTTTCATCAATCGACGCGCGTCCTTCCTCGGAAAAGAATGTCGCCCATGACGTATCATCGAGCTGCAGGTAACGGCAGCCTTCCTCATAGATTTTTTCTATAAACCCTTGATAAGCAGCAACTAAGTCTTTCAAGAGATCTTCTTGATGTTCATAGACGCCTTCATCTATCTTCGCGCGAAACAACAGCATATTCGGACTTGGAATGGTCAGCTTCGCCACTGCATCGCCTGCAATCTCTTTCAGGAACCGGAAGTGCTCAATCATGTAATGATCGGAAAACCCAACTTTCCCGGTCACTTTGATGCCGCGGGCTTTTGTTTCCACCCCATCAAACTGTAACCCTTGATCTGCGTCATACCCCTCAACACCATCCAGGCCTTCAAGAAAATCAAAGTGCCACCAGCTCCGGCGGAAATCGCCATCGGTCACGGCTTTAAGCCCAGCGTTCTTCTGTTTTTCTACCAGTTTATAAATCTCTTCATCTTCAATTTTCTTTAAGTCTTGATCCGTAATCTCGCCCTTCGCCCTTTGCGCACGCGCTTCCTTCAAGCGTTCCGGCCGTAAAAAGCTTCCGACATGATCTCCTTTAAATGGTGCGCGCTTCACTTCTGTTGAAATAGTCATCGTATATTTCCTCTCCCTTTTATGTATTTAAAAATGTAAAAAGCCCCTCTTCTCAATAAGAAGAGGGGCTGAAAATCGCAACGAATCATTTCTCTTCTTATCTTTAAGCCGAATAGCTTCTGGAATTAGCACAGTACTTTAGAGAGTCTGCTGCTAAGGTTTCGTCGGGCCAGTCCCTCCACCTTTCTCGATAAGAAATATTTATTTAACTGTTATGAATCACTATACAGGAAGAACCCAAAATGTGGCAAGGGGAAGACCTCTCTTTTTCTAGTTCACTCGTTTCTTTGAAACAGCTCTAGCTCTTCCCCGATCTTTGATTCCCCGTCGCCTTGGTCATACTTTTCCCCGTCTATCCTTTTTCTGTTTTCAGTATGTAATCCCGGCCTTATACCAACTTCTCTTTCTCGTTTAACCACTGCTCTTTATAAGATTTATTTATAAAAAAATAACCTTCAATCTAAGGATAGATTAAAGGCTTTGATCATGCTAATTGATTGTGAGAGTTAGTGACTTTCATCATTTTCAGGTGAAAACCTCACTCATATAATTTCTCTTTTTAACTATAAATTCCTTCTCTTTCTTCCTTTTCATTAAGCCCTAGCGTATCAGCCGTTGACGATTTAATCTCATCAATCATATGCGGATTCTGCATCAGCGACAAGCCATAGGAAGGAATCATATCGATCAGCTTAGACTCCCACTCTTTGATATGCTGAGGGAAGCAATTTTCCAAGACTTCGAGCATTACGTTCACAGCAGTAGACGCTCCTGGTGAAGCACCAAGCAAGGCAGCAATGGATCCATCCTCTGAACTGACTACTTCTGTACCAAACTGAAGCGTTCCCTTTCCGCCTTCTTTTGTATCTTTAATCACTTGCACACGTTGACCCGCCACGACTAAATCCCAATCCTCACTTTTAGCTTCAGGGATAAATTCGCGGATCGCTTCCATGCGCTGTTCCTTCGATTGTAAGACTTGCTTGATCAAGTATTTCGTTAGCGGCATCTGTTTAAGACCTGCCCCTGCCATCGTCAGAAGGTTATCCGATTTCACTGAAGTAATCAGGTCCATCAAGGAACCTTCTTTTAAGAACTTAGGCGAGAATCCGGCAAACGGTCCGAACAGTAATGATTTTTTGCCATCAATATATCTCGTATCCAGATGCGGAACAGACATTGGAGGAGCGCCGACTGGGGCTTTTCCGTACACTTTCGCCTCATGCTGCTCAATGACTTCCGGGTTATTACAGACCATAAACTGTCCGCTTACCGGGAAGCCGCCAATTCCTTTTCCTTCTGGAATTCCGGATTTCTGCAGTAAGTGCAGGGCTCCGCCACCGCCGCCGATAAAGACAAAGTCGCCCGTCTGGCATTCGATTTTACCCTCTTTCGTATCGCGAACCGTCACTTCCCAAGCGCCGTCTTTATTGCGCTTAATACCTTCTACACTATGATTATAGTTAACTTCAACACTACTGTTTTCCAGATTATCAAATAACTTACGGGTTAACGCGCCAAAGTTCACATCTGTTCCCGTATCCATTTTTGTCGCCGCAATCGGATCTTTCGTTTGGCGGTTTTTCATAATCAATGGAATCCACTCTGCAAGCTTTTCAGGGTCCTCAGAAAATTCCATCCCTTTAAACAAAGGATTGTTGGACATCGCTTCAAAGCGTTTTTTGAGGAAATTTACATTGTCTTCCCCGTGGACCAAGCTCATATGTGGCAGAGGTCTGATAAATTCTTTCGGATTCTTCAGCTTGTTGTTCGTAACTAAATAAGACCAGAACTGTCTCGAAACCTGAAACTGTTCGTTAATTTTAATGGCTTTACTTAAATCAATTGATCCATCAGGCTTTTCTTTCGTGTAGTTCAGCTCACACAAAGCGGCATGCCCTGTTCCTGCATTGTTCCACTCGTTAGAGCTTTCTTCTCCTGATTTTCCTAGCTTTTCATATACTTTAATATTCCAGTCAGGTACTAATTCTTTCAGAAGCGACCCTAAAGTCGCACTCATGATTCCAGCGCCGATTAAGATCACGTCTGTCTTCATTTCTCTGCTGCTCATTTTTACCATCCTTATTATTGGAGTTTGTAGAAAGGTGGAATGATTATTTGGACACACCTCTCCTATTCTTTATATACCCACTATTCCTATGATAACGCTTTATAGATTAAAAAGTCACGCTTCTCTTACAATTATACACCATTTAACGATGGAAAAAAAAGAGAGTCATAGTCTGATAACCGTAATCACAGGTCAGCGCGCCTGCTTCAAGTGAAACTCCGTAATCTCAGGAAAATTATTTAAACGCAGAGGCACAAGACTTGATCCAATCCCCCTATTCACATAAAGCTGGTTTCCTTCCGCACCATAGTTACTTGCGACCCATCCATCAACATGAGCTTCTCCTTTGGCAACTAAATCTTTCCATGACCAATGAGGGGTAAAGGGAATCCTGAACTGCCCGCCATGGGTATGACCCGCGACCGACGCCTCCGCTTGCTGAGCCGGTATATGACTAAATGTATTAGGATTATGCATGATCACAAAACGTGCATCTTCCTCCCCAACCTTGTCAAACGCCTCTGGAACATTGTCTTCTTCTGGCCAGCGTGCACCAATCCCTACCAGGTGTAAGGGTTGGTCTGTCTCTTTTATTTTCAAAGGAGCAGATGCATTGTGCAACACATTGATGCCAGCCCCTTCTAATTCATTTTTGACTCGTTCCGCCATTTCCATATCAGGCTTTGCCTTTTTGCTGCTCATGTTATAGTCATGATTTCCACGGACAGCGTAAACCGGAATACCACTTTCAATCAGAGGTTCTAAATAAGAAAGCACTTTTTCCATTTCTTCATGACGGTTTTCGACCGAATGATAAACGTAGTCGCCGAGCAGCAAGACGGCCTCAGGAGATCGGCTAAGCACTTCATCCACGATATCTTCAAGGTTTGTAGAGTTATCCATCCACATTCCGACTTGGAAATCCCCGATAGCAATCAGGTTCTTCCCTTCCCATTCAGGAGGGAGATTGTCAATGCTCACGGTTTCTTCTTCTACATCCATTAGATAAGGCTCAATCTTCCCCCAAACAAGAAGCGAAACAAGGATGCCTGACGTAATCAGTAAGATGATCTTTCTCTTTTGCTTCATTTCTTTGTCCCCTCTCTACACATTTCAACTTCAATAAGGCATACCCGTCTTCTCCCATCCATAAGGAGAAAACGGAATTTCATGTTGGAATAAAAAACTTACTTCGCACGTGTGATTTCTTCATCAGATCTATGTGGTTTTTTATTCTTATACTTCATAGTCACCTCAAGACCTGTAATACATAGAGCTAACCAAACGCACCCTAGAAAAAATCCAGTGATAACATCTGAAAAAAAGTGAACGCCTAAATAGACGCGGCTAAGGCTGATACCAACAATGATGGCTACAAGAACAGCATTCACCGTTATTTTCCATTTTCGACCTAAACGAGTAGCTCCAAGTACATACATCATAAATCCATAAAATACTACAGCTGCTGAGGTATGGCCGCTGGGGAAACTGGAACTCGTTCCGTGGAAGTCTCCAAGGAATTCCGGCCGGGCTCTTGACGTAGTCATTTTTAATAATTTCGTTATGATACTGACCCCTGCCATTCCCACGGCGAAATACAAAGCAAGCCACCTGCTGAAGGGCGATAAGAATAGAAAATAAATAACCACAAGAAAGGAGGCCGTGGCGACTACCGGAACCGAACCAAGTTTACTGAGCCACTGGAAAATCAGTTCTTTCCCGTCAGGAGAAGTCGACCGGACGATTTCAAAAATGGCACGATCAATACTAAGTTTCTGCTGGCTCATCACCTTCCACGTAATGCTGATGGAATACACCAGACCTGCAAGCAGGATGAGAAGACTGAATAGAAGCATTCCCAGCTTACTTTTGTCTAAATCTGAAAGCTTTTTATCATAGAAAAACATTTTCGTTTATCTCTCCTTTTAGTTAGTTGCTTTTAAAAGTTAAAGTTCTGAATTCATTTATTTAAACACCTGTCCGGACTCTAAGAAAACGACTTTTAAAAAAATTCAGTTATCCACCGTTTTATTTGGAGCGCAGGGAAAAACCTGAAAAAACAGTTCTTTCAGGCAGATGAATCTTTCGGATTATAGACTAATTTCCTTTTTGCCAGTAAATAAAACAACTGTTTTACAAAAACATTACAAGAATCCAAACTCAATGTGCTATTCTCCACAGATGGATAGACTCCAGGAAAGCAAGGGGAGGGTTCTTCTGCCTCCTCGTTAAAAAGATACGTTATATGAGGTTGTGGCTGTAATACACCTGGGCACGATTTTCCTCCACAACAAAAGCCCTATCCGTTTAAGCAGGAAAGGGCTTTTGTTGTTCCTTTCATCCAATTTGATGATAGGATCGAGATGATAGTCAGTCGCTTTCAACCATAATTCTTCCACCTCAGCACAACTCAATTCGCTTAGTACGTGCAGGAAGTATTTAATCAATAGGAAGCAAAATAAAGCCCTGATCCCTCATGGACCAGAGCTTCAGGATTTCTATACTCATTACAAAAGCAAAAGAGTCAATCCAGGCGCCAGTATCGATACGATCACCGCACTCAAAATCATAGCGACCGTACTGATCGACCCTTCCAGCGTATCCCGCTCCATCGAAGTAGCCGTTCCGATCGCATGGGAAGCACTTCCCATCCCGACGCCGCGGCCAATCCGGTGGGTCAGGCCACTGTAGCGCATCACAAAGGGGTGAATCAACATGCCGCCGATTCCGGCAATCATCACAAATACAGCAGTAAGCGGCATCACCCCGCCTGTCGATTCGGAAATCGACATCGCGACAGGGGTCGTGACCGATTTTGGCACAATCGAGTGGATGATCAGGCTGCTGAACCCTGCCCATTTACTAAGCAACAGTCCGGAACCGATTCCAATGACCGCGCCGACCGTCGTTCCTGTCACAATCGGAACGAGCATCTGTTTCAAAATCCCTCGATACTGATAAAGCGGATAAGCGAGCGCCACAACCGCTGGCCCAAGCAAACGATCAATCCACTTGCCACCCATCATATACGTTTCATAAGGAACATGAAAAAGCAGCAGGAAAACGATAATCACAACAGTTGAGACAATCACAGGAGTTGTGTAGATGCGGCGATGCTTTCGGTAAAGGCGAAGAGATGCGATGTAGGCAGCAATTGTGAACACCACCATAAATAAGGCTAACAACATATGATTCAAGCTTCTTCCCTCCTTTTCACCATCCACTGGGTGACAAGTCCAGCCAGTGCCATAACGAGCGCCGTGCTTAAGAGACCGATTCCAATCAGCAGCACACCCTTGCCTTTAAACACATACGCATAGCTGATCACGCCGACCGTCGCTGGTATGAAAAAGAAAGGCAGGTGGCGAATCATAAATGTAATTCCTCTTTGCAAGATCCATTCCGGCACCACTTTAAAAGAGAGTATCGTAAACAGGAGGATCATTCCGATCACACTGCCAGGAATGAAAAGATCAAACAGATTCTGTATCCCTTTTCCGATTAAATAAATACCATACAACATGGCAATTTGTATGGGGATAATTATTCCGTTATGCAACATGAATCCTTCTTTCTATTGAAAATGCCATGTAGACATCTCTATTTTTATTCCTTCATTATGATAACTCTATTTCCACTAGATTTACAGGGATTAATATCGTGATTAAACCCTTGGGGGAGAAGTAGTTTAGAGCTATCCTAATAGAAAACGATTACATGTTTTTTAAAATAAAATTATCTCCTGCCTCTATCGCAATCTCGTCAGTACCTTTCTAAAGGAATACGAAAGTACACAAAAAAAGTTGCTCCCGATCCAGAGAGCAACCTTTTTTCCTTTATTCTTTTTTCT
>NZ_JRNX01000248.1 GCF_000786645.1 Halobacillus sp. BBL2006 | reverse complement strand
AAGCCACAAAAGATGCTGGTAAAATTGCAGGTCTTGAAGTTGAGCGTATCATTAACGAACCAACTGCAGCTGCACTGGCATATGGTATTGATAAAGAAGACCAAGACCAAACAATCTTAGTGTATGACCTTGGTGGCGGTACGTTTGACGTATCCATCCTGGACATTGGCGAAGGTACATTTGAAGTTGTATCAACGGCCGGAGATAACCGTCTTGGTGGTGACGATTTTGACCAAGTTATTATCGATCACATGGTTGCAGAATTCAAAAAAGAAAACGGCATCGATCTATCTCAGGATAAAATGGCTAAGCAACGCTTGAAAGATGCAGCTGAAAAAGCGAAGAAAGACCTTTCTGGTGTAGCACAAACTCAAATCTCACTTCCATTCATTACAGCAGGAGAAGCAGGCCCACTTCACTTGGAAATGAACTTGACACGTGCGAAGTTCGAAGAGCTTTCCTCAGACTTGATTGAGCGAAGCATGAAGCCGACTCGCCAAGCAATGAAAGATGCTGGCATGAGCGCTAGCGACATTCATAAAGTTCTTCTTGTGGGTGGTTCTACTCGTATTCCAGCTGTACAAGAAGCGATCAAGAAAGAAGTAGGAAAAGAACCTTCTAAAGGGGTCAACCCTGATGAAGTTGTTGCTCTTGGTGCTTCTATCCAAGGTGGCGTACTTCAAGGTGACGTTAAAGACGTTGTACTTCTAGACGTTACTCCACTTTCTCTTGGTATTGAAACTATGGGTGGCGTGACAACGAAATTGATCGAGCGTAACACAACGATTCCAACAAGTCATTCTCAAGTCTTCTCTACAGCTGCAGATAACCAAACAGCGGTAGACATCCACGTCCTGCAAGGTGAGCGAGAACTAGCACAAGACAACAAAACGCTTGGACGTTTCCAATTGACGGATATTCCACCAGCACCACGTGGTGTACCTCAAATCGAAGTTTCCTTCGATATTGATGCAAACGGTATTGTGAATGTTCGCGCGAAAGATATGGGTACAAACAAAGAACAATCCATTACTATCAAGTCTTCTTCTGGTCTTTCTGACGATGAAGTTGAAGAAATGGTACGTCAAGCGGAAGAAAACGCTGAAGAAGATAAGAAAAAACGTGAAGCGATCGAACTTCGCAACGAAGCTGATCAATTGATCTTCACAACTGATAAGACAATCAAAGATCTTGGAGAGCAAGTCAGTGAAGAAGAGAAACAAAAAGCTGAATCTGCGAAAGAAGAACTTCAAACAGCTCTAGAGGGCGAAGATCTTGATGCGATTAAAGAGAAGAAGGAAGCTTTACAAGAGCAAGTGCAAGCTCTTTCCGTGAAACTTTATGAGCAAGCTCAAGCCCAAGCTGAAGCACAACAAGGTGAAGAAGCTGGCGGTTCTGAAGAAGACGTTGTCGACGCTGACTATGAAGAAGTCAACGAAGACGATAAGAAGTAAGTATAGGTAAGAAAAGCAAAAGTCAAAGTCAGGTTCTTCTTGGCTTTGACTTTTTTCACGTAAAGCCCACCATAAATGGGATTTGCCTCAACCCTATCTCAATGGTAATATAAACGTTATGTAATAGCGCCCGGGAGAGTGATTCACAAGTGAGTAAACGCGATTATTATGAGGTCCTTGGTGTATCAAAGGATGCCTCGAAAGATGAAATAAAGAAAGCTTACCGTAAGCTGGCGCGTAAATATCACCCAGACGTCAGCGAAGAAGAAAATGCTTCAGAGAAATTCAAAGAAGCTAAAGAGGCTTATGAGACATTAAGTGACCAACAGAAACGTGCACAGTACGATCAATTTGGGCATGCAGGTCCAAGTCAAGGCGGCTTCGGCGGTTTTGGCGGAGCTGAAGACTTCGGTGGTTTCGGTGATATTTTCGATATGTTCTTTGGCGGCGGTGGACGCAGGCGTGATCCTAATGCCCCGCGTAAAGGTGCTGATCTTCAATACACGATGACCATGGAATTTGAAGAAGCGATCTTTGGCAAGAGCACTGATATTGAACTGCCTACCGAAGAAGAATGTGAGACCTGTAATGGTTCTGGTGCGAAGCCTGGTACTTCACCTGAAACCTGTTCTCATTGTCAAGGAAGCGGTCAAATCAATCAGGAGCAAAACACTCCATTCGGCCGCGTAGTTAATCGCAGAGTGTGTCACCATTGCCAAGGCAGTGGTAAGATTATTAAAGACAAATGTAATACCTGTGGCGGAGACGGCCGTGTGAAAAGCCGTAAGAAGATTCATCTAGATATTCCGGCTGGAATCGATGATGGTCAGCAAATCCGTGTCCAAGGTAAAGGGGAAGAAGGCGTGAACGGCGGACCTGCAGGTGATTTATTTGTGGTTATCCGCGTACAGCCTCACGAGTTTTTCCAGCGTGAAGGCGACCATATCTTCTGTGAAATTCCCCTGACATTTGCGCAAGCTGCATTAGGTGATGAAATTGAAGTGCCAACTGTTCATGGCAAAGTGAAATTGAAAATTCATGCTGGAACCCAGACAGG
>NZ_JRNX01000247.1 GCF_000786645.1 Halobacillus sp. BBL2006 | reverse complement strand
TTCTGGTAAACTTCCGGCTGAGAAAATTGGTCGATCAGAATCCCGGTCGGTTTTTCAGGAGCAATCTTTTCTAACAGACGATCTAAGGCTTGATGGTGGAGGATGGTTTTCATTTTTCCTTGTGACCATCCCTTCCTTTGCCATTGATTGTATCGTTTGTTATTCAACCGTAAAAGGCTGTATGGGACCTTAAGCGCAACAATGTCTTTAGCCAGTTCGGTAATTTGGGCATCAGAAAGGTTCTTTGAGTCTCTGACTCCGAGAGATTTTAGAACTGGAATCTGTTCCTCGGTGACATAAGCAGCCGCAACGGTGATCGGTCCGAAATAATCTCCTGTCCCCGCTTCATCTGAACCGATATGTGAACTAGTAAATAGGCTCTTTTCAGGATGGTATGCATGTGTCTTTTTTGTTTTTGAGTTCTGGTGTGTCGGTGTGTCTTCCACCTTTCCCCAACGTTTTGCTTCTTCGTTAGGGTTCTGTCCTTGAAAAAGAACTTTACCTGATTTATAAGCGGTAATGGTGCAAGCACTTGTTTTCGCAGCGAACAACGCGTTTTGCGGGGTAGCTTTTAATTGTTTTTGATAGAATTCTTTCATTTTTTGCACCTTAGACGGTGTAAGCTTTAAAACGACTTGTGGCATGGTGTGGTCCTTTCTATGTAAAAGTAAGAAAAGTCTATATTTATTGGTAAATAGTTGGACAGATTTCTTCTCTGTCCAGCTCCGGCGCCTAGCCTCTCGAGGTCATAAGACAACCAACTCCGCGGGCAAGTGCACCCCGCTGCATTGATTGTCTTATGCTTGTCGAGGGCCCTTAGGAAGAAGGTCAGTTCAACGTTGGCACAGGACGTGCCGAACTTAGTTGAACACTCATCTATTAATAAGTCAGGCGCCTGCGCTTTTCTATTTGATTGTCTAACTCCAGTGGTCAGCGACTAGTGAGACTTCCCTCGCTTCTGTACGATAAGTTAACATCAAATCACTTCGTTCTTTGTGTTTCCTTTATCTCCTCCAGCTCAGTCCGGTCCATACGTCGCTTTTCAGACCACTTACGTTTTTCTCTTAGTATAGCAAAGTCATGGAAAAAATAGAACATTTCCTAAAAACGTCCATATTGGTTTCCTAATTCAACCCCTTCGTGTTACTATTATGTTTAGGATTGAGAAACTAGGGGGTATGGACGTGTCGCAATCAGACCAAGAGAAAAAAAGAATTACAGTGGAGATTAATAAACGATCTTACACTATAGTTGGTCATGAAGAGCCCCATCGTATCCGTATGGTATCCAGCCTTGTCGATCAGAAGATGCGTGAAATTCATGAAGCGAATCCAAGTCTGGATACGGCCAAGCTCGCTGTTTTGACCGCTGTTAATACAATGAATGAGTATATAAAATTAAAAGAAGAATGTACGGAACTGATGAACTATATCGAAAAGAAAGAGGAAGAGGACGAAAATACTAATGATTGATATATTGTTGCTGCTTATTTTAATAATTGGAATATTTACCGGCCTGAGACGTGGGTTCATCCTTCAGTTGTTCCACTTGATCGGGTTCATAGTGGCTTTTGCCGTAGCCGTCATGTATTACGATGATCTATCCCCGAAACTGACGCTTTGGGTTCCTTATCCCGAACTCCCGGAGGGCACTTCTTGGGCGGTTTTTGTAGACAGCTTGCCTCTAGAGCAAGCCTTTTATAATGCCGTAGCCTTTGCAATCCTGTTCTTTGGAGTGAAAATCATCCTACATATCATCGCTTCGATGTTGGACTTCGTATCGGAATTGCCGATCTTACACTCCTTAAACAAGATTTTAGGCGGTGCGCTTGGATTTGTTGAAAACTTCGTCATTTTATTTGTGCTTTTATATATAGCTGCACTTGTTCCTGTTGAATCGGTACAGAATGCGTTAGATGGATCGATACTTGCTCAACTTATCATTGAACATACACCAGTGTTTTCTGAGCAATTAAAAACATTGTGGATCGAACATGTAGCTGGCTAGTGGTAAGAGTGTATAGGGAGATCTTTGAAGCCGCTATGATTTCGATCATGGCGGTTTTTTTATGAATAAGAATTGAGGAGTCGATCAATATGGCTGTTGATAAAAAACAAGTAATCAAGTTATTAGAGAGAATTGCTGTCTATTTAGAGCTGAAAGGGGAGAATCCTTTCAAAATCTCTGCATATAGAAAAGCGGCCCAGGCTTTGGAGAGGGATGATCGTTCTTTGACAGAAATCGATGACTTTACAAAAATGAAGGGCATTGGAAAAGGCACAGCTACGGTCATCGATGAGTTTATCGAGAACGAAGAATCAGATACGTTAAAACAACTGCAGGCCGAAGTGCCAGAAGGCTTGGTTCCATTGCTAAACTTACCTGGCCTTGGCGGGAAAAAGCTGGCCAAGCTTTATCAGCAATTAGGTGTTACAGACGCCGAGAGTTTGAAGTCCGCACTGGAAAGTGGAAAGGTAGAAGCGCTGGAGGGCTTTGGTAAGAAGTCGGCTGAAAAAATGCTGAAAGCCCTTGAGGAAGCCAATACTCGACCTGAGCGTTTGCCAATTGCCCTCATGCTGCCACTGGCTGAAAAAATCGAAGCCTATTTAAATGAAGCAAAAACCTTCACTCGCTTTTCTAGAGCAGGAAGTCTGCGAAGAATGAGGGAAACGATCAAGGACCTTGATTTCATCATCGCATCTGAGAACGCGAGTGAAACAAGGGACGAACTCTTAGAGTACCCAGATATCAAAGAAGTGATCGCATCTGGAGAAACGAAAGTCTCTGTAGTTGTCAGTGAAGGATATGACATCAACATCGACTTCCGAATCGTTGCTCCTGATGAATTCGCTACAACCCTTCACCATTTTACTGGTTCAAAGGACCACAACGTATCCATGCGCCAATTGGCAAAACAACAGGACGAAAAGATCAGTGAATATGGAATCGAAAACACAGAAACGGGTGAAGTGGAAACATTTGAAACGGAAGAAGATTTCTTTAAGCATTTTGGTCTTCACTTCATTCCACCAGAAGTAAGAGAGAATTACGGTGAAGTTGAAAAATTTAAAGAGCCTGTTAATTTAGTAGAGCTATCAGACATCCGTGGAGATCTGCACATGCACTCAACCTGGAGTGATGGAGCTCAGTCGATCAAAGAAATGGCTGAACGTGCGAAAGACAAAGGCTATGAATTCATCGCTATCACTGATCACTCTAAGTATTTAAGAGTGGCGAATGGTCTCAATGAAGAACGCTTGCGTATGCAGCGTGAAGAAATAAATAAAATTAATCAATCAATGAAAGACTTTCACATCTTTGCAGGAATTGAAATGGATATTCTGCCTGATGGGAGCCTGGACTTTGAGGATGATTTCTTAAAGGAGATGGATTTTGTTATTGCATCCATCCACTCAAGCTTCAGTCAGTCTGAAGAGAAAATCATGCAACGTTTGAAAAACGCTCTAGAGAACCCGCATGTTGATATGATTGCGCATCCGACTGGACGCTTGATCGGAAGAAGGGACGGATATGCCGTCAATCTGGAGCAATTGATTGAAGGAGCAAAAGAAACAGGTACCATTTTAGAATTGAATGCCAATCCGAATCGCCTTGATTTGAACTGGGAGTGGCTCATGAGAGCACAGGAAGAGGGCGTAAATATCGCCATCAACACCGATGCTCACAGTTACCCGATGCTCGATCATATGAGAATAGGCGTCGGAACCGCTAGAAAAGGATGGTTAAGGAAAGAAACCGTAATAAATACTTGGACGAAAGACCAGCTGATGAAAAAGTTCGGAATCAGTGAGTAGCAATAAAGGAGACAGACCTAAATGAATCAACGAATCCTTCATGTATTGGAGTATAAAAAAATAATCGATCAATTAAGCGAACAGACAGCTTCGTCCTTAGGGAAAGAAAAAGCGGCTGCATTGAAGCCTTCTTCTGATTTAGAAGAAGTCCGCTTTTTACAGAAAGAAACGGATGAAGCAGCTCAGGTACTTAGATTGAAAGGACACGTGCCTCTTGGAGGGATATTTGATATAAAACCAAGTTTGAAGAGGACGACGATCGGTGGAGTATTGAGCGCTCTCGAGTGTCTGGATATCGCAAGCACTATATACGGTGGCCGCCAGCTACGCCGTTTTATAGAGGATATGGAAGAACCAGAGATGCCCATTCTTCGCGAGCTTGTCGGAGGACTCGAACCGCTTAAGGAATTGGAGCGGCAAATCCGTGGGTGCATAGATGATCACGGAACGGTGATGGATGGCGCTTCAGATAAGCTACGTACAATTCGATCAAAAATTAGGACTTACGAAAGTCGTGTACGCGAAAGGATGGACGCATTTACAAAGTCGAAATCAAAAATGCTTTCAGATGCGATTGTGACGATTCGGAACGACCGGTATGTCCTGCCAGTGAAACAAGAGTACAGAGGTTCTATCGGAGGAATCGTCCATGACCAATCTTCCTCAGGGGCAACCTTATTTATAGAACCTCAGTCCGTCGTTGATTTAAACAATCAGCTCCAAGAAGCGCGCGTACAGGAAAAACACGAAGTTGAGAAGATATTGAAAGAGTTATCTGAAGCCATTGCTGAGGATCATCACATGCTCTATGATAATGTATCGATTCTTGGTCATGTGGACTTCATGGTTGCACGGGCAAAACTAGGGAAGCTGATGAAAGCGTCAATGCCGAAAATGAACGACGAAGGCCGGATTAAAATGCGCCAAGCCCGGCACCCGCTGATTTCAGAAGATGAGGTCGTTCCTAATGATATAGAAATTGGAGAAGATTTCACTTCGATCGTTATAACTGGACCGAACACCGGCGGTAAAACCGTCACCCTCAAACTAGTCGGTCTATGTACTTTAATGGCTCAATCAGGTTTGCAAATTCCAGCAATGGATGGGTGTGAACTGGCTGTATTTGAAGAAGTCTATGCCGATATTGGTGACGAACAGTCTATTGAGCAAAGTCTGTCTACTTTTTCATCTCACATGACGAACATTGTAGAAATATTGAAGCAGGTAGACGATAAGTCGCTTGTTCTATTTGATGAATTAGGCGCAGGTACCGACCCACAGGAAGGTGCTGCTCTAGCTATGTCGATCTTAGATGAAGTCGTACAAAGACAGGCGAGAGTCATTGCTACGACTCACTATCCTGAATTGAAAGCCTATGGGTACAATCGAGACGGTGTTATCAATGCGTCTGTTGAATTTGATATTCAAACGTTAAGGCCAACTTATAGATTGTTGATTGGAGTCCCAGGTCGAAGTAACGCGTTCGAGATTTCAAGAAGGCTTGGTTTGGATGAATCGGTCATTGAATCTGCTAAACAGCAAATTGGTGTTGATTCACGTAGTGTAGAAAATATGATTGCGTCATTAGAAGAGTCTAAGCGCGGTGCTGAACAGGATTATGAAAAAGCGGAACAAATTCTGCAGGAAGCTGAAGAGTTGAAAAAACAATTACAAGAGAAGTGGAATCAATTCGAGGATAAGCGTGAGAAGCTTTATGCGAAAGCAGAAGAAAAGGCAGAAAAAGCAATTCAGCAGGCAAGAGAAGAAGCGGAAGAAATTGTAGGACAGATACGTAATATGAAATCCGAGGCTCAAATGAAAGAACATGAGTGGATTGAAGCACGCAAGATGTTTGATGAAGCCAAACCAGAGTTAGCTAAGAAGAAACAGGAGACAGCGCCGAAGCCCAAAAAAGAAGAACGTGAACTAAAGGCGGGAGACGAAGTTAAACTCCTTACACTGAACCAGCAGGGCACGATCGTGGAGAAGACGGGGAAAAATGAGTTCCAGGTCCAGGTTGGAGTGATGAAGGTCAAAGCTAAACGCAAAGAACTCGAGTTTATAAAATCTGAGCAGCCCTATAAGGAAAAACCGATGGCCAAAGTAAAAGGCAAAGCTTTCCATGTGAAAACCGAATTGGACCTGCGTGGTGAGCGTTATGAGGATGCTTTAAACCGATTAGAAAAATACATCGACGATGCCGTCCTGGCCGGTTATCCAAGAGTATCGATCATTCACGGGAAAGGGACTGGGGCTCTTAGAACCGCCGTTAAAAACTTTGCTAAGAATCATCGCAACATTTCTGATTTTCGTGCAGGTGGAATGAATGAAGGTGGCAGCGGTGTTACCGTATTGGAGCTTAACTAAGAACAGAGTAAAGGGAGCGGACCGAAATGGATGGTTTTTGGGAAATCACGTTAGTGGAAACTGCCGCAAGATATAGTGTAGTCATCTTATGCCTTATTGTATTTATGGCTGTTTTTGAAATCGTAACGTCCTATAACAATTGGAAAGAAATTAAGCGCGGGAATTTAGCTGTCGCTATGGCTACAGGAGGTAAAATTTTCGGAATCGCCAACATCTTCCGCTTTTCTATTGAACACAATGATTCCCTCCTTCAGACTATGGGATGGGGCATCTTTGGCTTTGTTCTCTTGTTATCTGGTTATTTCATTTATGAATTTTTAACCCCATCCTTTAGAATTGATGAAGAAATCGAAGCCGATAATCGTGCCGTAGGTTTCATTTCATTAGTCATATCTGTCGGGCTTTCCTATGTCATAGGAGCGAATATCATTTAAGGAGCACGTTTGATGGAAACTTTAGCCAAAATATTGCTAGTCGTTGCAGCGGTTTTTTTTATTGTAGGTGTACTATTTTTCCTATTATAAAAGAAGGGGCTGTAACAAAAGTGTTTTAGCCATTCTAAAATCCGAATGATGGTGAAATTCTTATGATAAGATTTCACCATCATTCGGGTTTTTTATGGTAGACTAGCGCAACATGTCCAATTCTTGCCTTTACTTCGGACATCTGTCTTGTAAGGTGGAAGGATGGCCGCTCCGACAGAATGCTTCGATGATGAAAACGAAGCATGTAAAATAAGAATTTAGACCATTCCAGCGTAGGAAAAACACGGAGACTTCTGCGGGAGGAAGGCATCGGTGAGATCCCACAGTGCGCAGCACGAGGAAGCTTACCAGCCGCCCGCGAAAAGCGAAGTGTTTTTCCGAAGCGGTCATTCAGAGCAATCCTTAGTTGTTCGTTTCTAGATTGGATGCTTTTAATTATGTCCCAGCCTCATTTTTAATCTCGCAAGATCAGTCTTGTCTTCTTACTGTTGGTAACGGAGTGCTAATTAAATAATCGCGAGTATTAAAATCAAAAAGAAATTGTTGAACAGCCTTTTATTTATAAATTTGCGCAATGTTAGAGATGGTAATTTTCTCAAAATTTAAAATTATAATTCAAATATACACCTGTTATCGTTATAATAGTTATATAAGTCTATTTTGGGGAGGCGTTTTGGGATGACAACCTTTCATCGTCCATGGCATGAACATTATCCACCAGAAGTCCCTGCTACAATGGAATACGATCAACAGCCTTTGCACTATTACTTAGAGGATAGTGCAAAAAAATACGGAGAAAAGAAAGCGCTTTATTTTATGGGGAAAGAATTAACCTACAAAGAAGTTCATGAACAAGCAAAAGCTTTGGCAAGCTACCTGCAGGAGTTAGGTTTGGAAAAAGGGGATCGAGTTTCGATCATGCTTCCGAATTGTCCGCAGTCGGTCATTTCCTATTATGCAATTTTGCTTGCTGGAGGAATCGTTGTTCAAACCAACCCTCTTTATATGGAGCGGGAGTTGGAATACCAGCTGATGGATTCTGGAGCTAAGATGATCATCTGTCTGGATATTCTTTATCCGAAAGCAGCAAACGTCAAAGGAAACACTTCTCTTGAGCACATCATCGTCACGGGGATTAAAGATTATCTTCCGTTCCCCAAAAATAAAATTTATCCTTTCATTCAAAGAAGACAGTATCAAGTACTCGTTAAACCTGAGCAGTCCATCGATACACACCTCTGGCCGCATATCCTCGAAAAAAGCACTGGAGAAGTTAAACCTGTAGACATTGATCCTGTTGAGGACTTGGCGCTCCTCCAATATACAGGGGGTACGACAGGATTTCCGAAAGGCGTCATGCTCACACATTACAACCTCGTTGTGAACACGCAGATGTCAAAACAGTGGCTTTATAAATCTGAGGAAGGGAAAGATATAGTTCTCGGGGTTTTACCCTTCTTTCATGTTTACGGCATGACTTCGGTCATGAATCTGTCCGTAATGATGGGGAGTAAAATGATCCTAATGCCTAAGTTCGATGCTGAAGAGGTTTTGAAGGTTATAGATAAGCAACGGCCAACGTTATTCCCCGGAGCTCCCACTATTTATATCGCTTTACTGAACCACCCCAACTTGAAAAAGTACGATTTATCATCAATTGAAGCGTGTCTCAGTGGCTCTGCCCCGCTGCCGGTGGAAGTGCAAGAGGAATTCGAAAAAGTGACAGGCGGCAAACTGGTAGAAGGTTATGGTCTGACTGAGACCTCTCCAGTGACTCACTCCAATCTAGTGTGGGGAAAACGTGTCAGTGGAAGTGTAGGTATTCCTTGGCCGAATACAGATGCTAAGATCTTTAGAATGGATGCTGAAGAGGAAGCTGATTTTGGAGAAATTGGTGAAATCGTCGTGAAAGGTCCTCAAGTGATGAGGGGCTATTGGAACCGTCCGGAAGATACAGCCCAGGTTCTAAGTGAAGATGGCTGGTTCCATACAGGAGATATGGGCTACATGAATGAAGAAGGCTATTTCTTTGTTGTAGACCGCAAGAAAGATATGATTATCGCAGGCGGATACAACATCTATCCTCGAGAAGTAGAAGAGGTTCTTTATGAGCACTCTGAAGTTCAAGAAGCAGTAGTCGTGGGGATCCCTGACCCTTACCGAGGGGAGACAGTCAAAGCGTTTATTGTTAAAAAACAGGGGAGTGATATTACAGAGGATGAATTGAATGAGTATTGCCGTAAGCATATGGCTGCTTTTAAAGTACCCCGTATTTACGAATTCCGCGACGAGCTTCCTAAAACCGCTGTAGGTAAGATCCTGCGCCGCACGCTCGTCGAGGAGGAGAAGAGAAAATTAGAAGAATCAGAGAGTGTTTAAAAGCTGAAAAAGAATTCTTGAAGAAAAGTTGACAGAATATTTTTTGGGCTGTAATATAATAGGTGAATGACCGTTCATTCATTTTCACGATTCATAAGGCAGGAGATATTATTGAAGAAAAACAAACCAAAATACAAACAAATAATTGAGGCCGCGGTTGAAGTGATCGCAGAAAATGGATACCACTCCTCTCAAGTGTCAAAAATTGCGAAAAAAGCTGGAGTGGCTGATGGTACAATTTACCTTTATTTCAAGAACAAAGAGGATATTCTCGTTTCCCTTTTTCAAGAAAAAATGGGGCAGTTCATTGAAAGGATCGAGCAGGAAACCACTTCTAGGCAAACAGCTGAAGAGAAGCTTCTTACTTTGATCGAGACACACTTCAAACAGCTGGCTGCAGATCACCACTTGGCGATTGTGACTCAATTAGAACTTCGTCAATCGAATAAAGAATTGAGACAAAAAATCAATGAAGTGTTAAAAAGGTATTTGAACGTCATTGATCAAATTGTTCAAGAAGGTGTAGAAGAAAAGTTGTTCCGTAAAGGCATGGATCGCCGTCTTGTTCGTCAAATGATTTTTGGAACGATGGATGAGACGGTGACCAATTGGGTCATGAAAGAACAACGACATAACATAGTTGAACAGGCGAAAGAAGTCCATAGCTTGATCATTCATGGATTAGCCCATTCAGATTAGTAATAAGGAGAGAGAGCGATTGTCAACATTAACTCTGCAAGTGAAAGAACATGTAGCTGAAATTACAATTGAAAGTCCGCCAGCGAATGCTCTTTCAACAAACATATTAAATGATTTATCAGAGGAATTGGACAGGGTTGAACAAGATCCATCTATTAAAGCTATTTTGTTGAAAGGAGAAGGGAAGTTTTTCTCCGCTGGAGCAGATATTAAGGAATTCACTTCGCTGCAAGGGGCTTCAGATTACAAACACCTTGCATCTAAGGGGCAAGAATTGTTCAACCGGATAGAGAACTTCCATATTCCTGTCATCGCAGCCATACACGGCGCTGCGTTGGGAGGGGGACTGGAACTGGCTATGTCCTGTCATATCCGCTATGTAGCTGATGATGCAAAACTCGGCCTTCCAGAGCTGAATTTAGGGATTATCCCAGGATTTGCTGGAACCCAGCGCTTGCCGAGGTATGTAGGGGCTGCAAAAGCGTATGAAATGATATTGACTGGAGTACCGATTACTGGTTCAGAAGCTGTTTCAGCAGGGTTAGCGAACAAAAGCTTTGCTTCTGAGGAACTTTTCCAAGAAGCTGAAAAGCTCGCTCATACGATCTCGTTGAAGAGTGGCCCGACCATTCAACACATCATGAAGCTTGTCCCTTATGCTTTTACACCTCAATTCAATGAAGGCATTAATGCAGAGGCACAGGCATTTGGCGAAGTATTTGGCAACGAAGATGCAATAGAAGGCATACAGGCATTTATTGAGAAAAGAAAACCTAAATTTAATGATCAATAGTTCAGGAGGTAATGTACATGAACATTTACGTTTTATTAAAAAGAACTTTTGACACAGAGGAAAAAATTGCAGTCAATAATGGAAGAATTGAGGATGATGGTGCGGAATACATCATTAATCCATATGACGAATATGCCGTTGAAGAAGCAATCAATCTTCGCGATGAGCACGGCGGTGAAGTGACGGTCGTGACGATCGGTGAAGAAGACGCTGAGAAGCAATTGCGCACAGCTCTAGCAATGGGTGCAGACAAAGCTGTGCTTATTAATACTGAGGATGATTTAGAGGAAGGTGACCAGTTCACAACGGTCAAGATTTTGGAAGCTTTCTTTGCAGATCGTGAGGTTGACCTCATTCTTGGTGGTAACGTAGCCATTGATGAAGCAAGTGGTCAAGTAGGTCCACGTTTAGCCGAGCGACTTGATATTCCTTGTGTAACCACGATTACAAGTATTGAAATAAACGGAGAATCGGTTCACATCGAGCGCGACGTAGAAGGGGATGTCGAGAAGGTAGATACTTCCCTTCCATTGCTTGTCACTTGTCAGCAAGGGTTGAACGAGCCACGCTATCCTTCTTTACCAGGCATTATGAAGGCGAAGAAAAAGCCTTTAGATGAACTGGAAATCGATGACCTTGATTTAGATGAAGACGATGTAGAGCCGAAGACGAAAACAACTGAAATTTTCCTTCCGCCTGAAAAACAAGCCGGTAAAGTCCTGGAAGGCGAAATCGATGATCAAGTGAAAGAACTTGTATCCTTATTAAAAACTGAAGCGAAAGTACTGTAAATAGATAAGGGAAAGGAGAATCGTTATGAGTAAAAAAGTGTTAGTGATCGGAGAAGCTAGAGAAGGTTCATTACGAAATGTTACGTTCGAGGCCATTGCTGCAGCCAATATCGTGAGTGATGGTGGTGAAGTTGTCGGCGTGCTTTGTGGAGCAGGCGACCTTAGCGAAATGGGCCAAGAGATGGTTTATCATGGGGCGACTCGTGTCATCACTATTTCAAACGAAGAATTGAAAACGTATACATCTGATGGGTACAGTCAGGCCGTTTATCAGGTGATTGAGGATGAATCACCTGAAGGAATTATTATGGGCCACACGGCTATCGGGAAAGACTTGACTCCTAAGCTTGCAAGTAAATTGGAATCTGGACTGATTTCAGATGCGACTGAGGTTGTAGCTGAGAGTGGAAATATTGTCTTCACACGTCCAATTTACTCCGGTAAAGCTTTCGAGAAAAAAGAAATCACCGATGGTCTTGTGTTTGCTACAATTCGTCCGAATAATATTCCTGCTGCTGAGCGAGATGATTCACTCGCTGGAGAAGTTACAGAGAAGAATGTAGAGATCAAAAACATCCGTACGATTATCAAAGATATCATCCGTAAGTCTTCCGATGGTGTAGACTTATCCGAGGCTAAAGTGATCGTTGCCGGCGGCCGCGGAGTGAAAAGCTCTGAAGGTTTCGAGCCATTAAACGAACTAGCTGAGGTTTTAGGTGGTACAGTTGGGGCGTCACGAGGAGCATGTGATGCAGGTTACTGCGACTATTCTTTACAAATTGGTCAAACCGGTAAAGTTGTAACACCGGATCTATATATCGCTTGCGGTATTTCAGGAGCGATCCAGCATCTGGCAGGGATGTCCAACTCAAAAGTCATAGTAGCCATCAATAAAGATCCAGAAGCAAACATTTTCAACGTTGCCGACTACGGTATTGTAGGAGACTTGTTCGACGTTGTACCTAAGCTTGTGGATGAAGTGAAACAAATGAAAGTGAATGCATAACTGTGTTAAAGCCGAAGCCGATTATTTGGCTTCGGCTTTTTTCCATGTTTAAATAGGGTATAAACAAATTATTAGTCACTCAAAATAAAAGAGTGATATACTCTAAACAGATTAGAGTTCGAGGAGGAATTATCAATGGCAATTGTAAAAGCTACAGATCAAAACTTTACAGAAGAAACAAATGATGGTTTAGTACTAGCGGATTT
>NZ_JRNX01000246.1 GCF_000786645.1 Halobacillus sp. BBL2006 | reverse complement strand
CAAACATGACCTTTCGGAAGATCAACTTCCAATTCCGTACCCGGTGCCTTGTATACCAGTTTGCTATACTGCTTTTTATTCAAGTACTCACGTGCTTTGATCAAAGTTTTGTTGTGCTCTTCCCAGGCCGCTACAGGATTCTCCCGATCGACACTGACAATGCTGAAGATTTGTTCCCAAAGCTTTTCTACAGCATCTTCCTCGTTTTCTTTAGGGAAGATTTTCTGAGCCCAGGCGGGAATGGGAATACTGACGATCGACCACTGGATTCGATCGTTCATCGTATAAGAACGGAACGTAGACATCGCTTCTGCTCTGGCCTTGTTAGCCGCTGCGACTTTTCCAGCATCAATTCCTTTAAGAAGGTCAGGGTCTGTGGAGCGCACAGACAAGATGGCTGCCCCTTCTTCAGCAAAATACGTGTACAGCTGTTGTTGCCATTCAGGCACTTCTGAAAGGGTTTCCTTGTCGGCATGCTCATATTTCATCCGGGTTAAGGCATCATCTCCCCAGTTAATATGTACATCCTTCGCTCCCATTTCATAAGCTTTTTTTGCGATGATACGTGTAAACTCAGCACCTTCAATTGTGGAGTTGATCATCAATTTTTGATCTTTTTGTAAGTTTACTCCTGTTTTCAATGCTAAATCTGCGTATTTTTCAAGCATTTCTTGATTAGGCATTTTCATGATTGTTTCCTCCCGTTTTCTTTCTGTATCCGTATTCATTATTCCATATTTACTGGTCTTTCACAAAAAAAGAGACCGGGCAAGCCCGCGTCTCCCATTAATCATTATTCTCCAATTCTTCAACAATTAATGATAATTCTTCCCATCGTTCCATCTTATCCTCTAACTGCCTTTCAAGGTCTCCCTGCTTTTGATACAATTCCTGAACCTTATCAAAATCACTGGAGGCTTCAGCAATTCCTTCACTGACCTCTTCAAGCTGTTCCTCTAAGGAAGCAATGTCGTCTTCAATCGTTTGCCATTCCTGCTTTTCGTGGTAAGAAAGTTTCCGCTTACGATTGGAGCGCCTTGTGGATTCTTGAGCCGATGTAGCTTTCTTTTGCTCTTGCTTCTTCTTCTCTTCTTGCTTGCGTGCTTCAAGATATTCTGAGTAATTTCCATAAAATCGTCTGATATCCCCGTTTTCAAACGCCAGCAGTCGATCTACCACACGGTCTAAAAAGTAGCGGTCGTGTGAAACCGTAATGACGACACCAGGAAATTGATCAAGATAATCTTCTAATACGCTAAGTGTTTCTGTATCCAGATCATTGGTAGGCTCATCTAGAAACAGGACGTTTGGTTCGCTCATCAAAACTCTCAACAAGTATAAGCGACGCCGCTCTCCTCCTGATAATCGTTTAATATATGTCCATTGCTGAGATCTTGGGAATAAGAAGCGTTCCAACATTTGCTCTGCTGTGATTTCGTCACCATCAGCCGTTGAAATGACCTCTGCCACTTCTTTTATATATTCGATGACTTTAAGCGAACCATCGATTTCTTCATGATCCTGAGTATAATACCCTATTTTCACAGTTGAGCCGATTTTGATCTTCCCATGATCAGGGTTCACCCGTTCAGCCATCATATTCAGTAAAGTCGTTTTTCCAGATCCATTCGGTCCAATAATCCCTAATCTTTCTCCAGGTACGACTAGATAGTTGAAATCATCGACAAGCTTTTGATCTGCGAACGATTTCGAGACTCCTTCCAGCTCAATCACTTCATTTCCAAGTCTGGTTGAACCAATGGCCATATCCACCTGTTCTTTGTTGGTGTCGAAGCTCTCCTCCTTCATGGCTTCCACCCGTTGGATTCTTGCTTTTTGTTTCGTGCTTCTCGCTTTGACTCCCGCCTTCAGCCACGCTAATTCTCGCTTTAGCGTATTGCGGTGTTTTTGCTCCGCCTGACGTTCCCATTCTTCACGTTCTGCCTTCTTCTCTAGAAAAGTTTCATAGTTTCCTTCATAGATATACAAGTTCCCGTGATCGAGTTCATAGATCAGGTTGGTAACTCGGTTCAAGAAATACCGATCGTGCGTAACAACCATTAGGGCACCTTTATAAGAAGCCAAATATTCTTCCAACCACTCAATCGTTTCATTATCCAAGTGGTTGGTAGGCTCATCTAACAATAAGAGATCAGCCGGTTGAATAAGGGCTTGTGCAATCGCCACCCTCTTCTTCTGTCCCCCAGATAATGAACTTACTTGTTTTTGATAATCTCCGATCCCTAATTTAGACAAAACCGTCTTCGCAACAGTATTCGCTTCCCATGCATCCGTTTCATCCATTTTTTGCTGTAAAGACAGCATACGATTCTGTACAGTTGCATCTTCAGGGTGCTCTGCAAGTTCCACTAGTACTTGTTCATACTGTCTCATGACCTTCATCATCTCAGACTCACCGTAATAGATTTGCTCAAGAACAGTTTTTTCTTCATCCAAGGCAGGTTCCTGAGGTAAATATTCCACAGTGAAGTCTTTAGCATGATCCAAATGGCCTGTATCGCCTTTCTCGATCTGTGCCAGTACCTTTAATAATGTCGACTTTCCTGTACCGTTCACCCCAATCAGACCGATTCTTTGCTGATTAGAAATCGTAAAGGATAAATCCTTGAACAGATCTTTATCTCCATAACTTTTACTTATATGATCAACTGACAATAAACTCATTTCGCTCATCCTTTAATAAGAATCTTTCCTCATGATATCACAAAAAAATCCTAGAGCTTCTTTGTATGCTCTAGGATTTTTTCAATTATCTATTGGCTTGCTTTCTATTTTCAGTTTCATTTTCATAGGCAATATCCTGATCTCGCCGCCAGTACTCGATCCCTTTCACTCCAGGAAGGAGATCTTGATAGAACACAGGGTCTTTTCCTTCTTTACGCTGTCTTCGATAATCCTTTAGAGCAGCATAAGCAACAGAGGATAGTCTGAAGATAGCATAAAGGTTGATAAGTGCCATGATCCCCATCGTTAAGTCAGCAAGAGACCAAACTAGATCGAACTCAGCTACAGCACCGAACATAACCATACCCAGGACGGCAATACGGTAAATGAAAATATTGCTTGAGCTCCTCTTAATGAACTCAATATTCGTTTCCCCGTAATAATAGTTTCCGATAATGGAACTAAACGCAAACAAGAAGATCGCAACAGCAATAAAAATGGAGGCCCACGTACCTAATTGAGATTCAAAAGCTGATTGTGTAAGCTGAATACCATCCAGCTCCGTTCCAGCATATTCACCTGCAAATAGGATGATAACTGCTGTCGCACTACATATAAGCAATGTATCCGTAAACACCCCTAATGTTTGAATTAGTCCTTGTTTAACAGGGTGAGTGACTTCAGATGTTGCAGCAGCGTTAGGCGCACTTCCCATTCCTGCCTCGTTAGAAAACAACCCTCGTTTAATACCGATCAAAATCATTCCCCCAAATGTTCCTCCGGCAATCTCTCGGAAACCGAAGGCTCCTTGGAAGATTTGACTGATCATAGTAGGAACTTGGCCGATATTCGAAAATAATACATATCCCGCTAAAATAATATAGAAGATAGCCATAATAGGAATTACATATTGGGTTACCTGCGCGATACGCTTCAACCCTCCAAATATAATTAAAGCCACTATAAAGGTCAAAATAGCTCCCATGAACCATTTTTGGATATTAAACGAGTTTTCAAAAGCAAGACGGATCGTATTCGATTGTACTGAACTGAAAACCAGTCCATACGTAAAGGTGATCGTTACTGCAAAGACAATTCCGAGCGCGCGGTTATTTAAACCTTTTTCCATATAATAAGCAGGTCCGCCACGATACTGGTTTTTGTCCGGGACTTTATAAATTTGTGCCAATGTACTCTCAATAAAACTTGAAGCACCGCCTAGAATAGCAACAAGCCACATCCAAAAAACAGCTCCAGGGCCACCAACCGTAATCGCTGCAGCTACTCCTGCCAAGTTACCTGTCCCTACCCTGGATGCCGTACTGATGGTAAAAGCCTGAAACGCAGACGTTCCCTTCTTCCCTTCTGCCGTCATTGAACGCTTATCAAATAGTACACGGATCATTTCAGGGATATAACGGAACTGAACAAAATTAAGTTTAATCGAAAACCATAAACCTAAACCTAAAAGGGCAGCAACTAAGATATATCCCCACATTAGATCATTTAAAAAAGATAGCAAGGATCCCACCTCCATAATTAAGATTGTAATTATTACCAATTGAAATTCGTTTACCCTTACTGCCTATTCATAAAACTGAAAAAAGACAAAGTAGTACAAAACTACTTTACCAACGAATCTAAACTAGAACAATTGGAATTTTAGGCCAGAATTGACGAGGCTCTATAAAACAGTTCAAATTCTTTTCAAATTTCACAATATATAACTAGAAACTCTCTATGCGCTATTGACTTGAGAATGATTTTCATTAGAATAGTAATTGGTATTGAAAATCATTTTCAATAAACAATCTAAATTTTACATATGAGGTGAGGAAATGAGAAACAAATGGTTTTTGTTTAGCTTTATCATGATTCTTTCCATCTTTACACTCGCAGCTTGCGGCAGCGATGAAGGAGAGAACGCTTCTGAAAGTGAAAATGAAGCGACAGAAGAAAGTGCCGACACCGAAGAAAACCCCACAGAAGAAAGCTCGGAATCTGCAGAGTACAAAGCAGAAGAAATTGGCGGCGAAGTAAACCTTTATACTGGGCGCCACTACGAAACAGACCAGGAGCTATATGATAAATTCACCGAAGAAACGGGTATAAAAGTCAACGTCATTAAAGGCGATGACGATGAGTTGATTGCTCGTCTAGATCGTGAAGGAAAAGCTTCCAAAGCTGACGTATTAATTACAGCGGACGCTGGTCGTCTGCACC
>NZ_JRNX01000245.1 GCF_000786645.1 Halobacillus sp. BBL2006 | reverse complement strand
ACATGAGTATCGACCGCAATAGCTGGCTCTCCGAACGCTACAGATGCCACAACATTCGCTGTCTTCCTCCCTACTCCTGCAAGGCTTTCTAGTTCTTTTTTAGTAGGAGGAACCTCTCCATCGAAGTCATCCACTAAGGTTTGAGCTAATTTTTTTATATTTTTAGCTTTATTTCTATATAAGCCTATTCGTTTAATGTCTTCCTGAAGTTCCTCTAATGAAACAGCAATGTAATCTTCAGGTCTTTTATATTTTGTAAATAGTCCGGGTGTAACCTTATTGACAAGTGCATCGGTAGCCTGAGCTGATAGAACAACGGCAACTAGTAATTCAAACGCGTTGCTATGATTCAGTTCACACTCGGCTTCTGGAAACATTTCTTCAAAAGTATCTAAACAGAAACGAATTTGTTTATTATTCAACATGGCAATGGTTTATAAATCCTCCTCTAACCAATTGTAGTATAAAGAGATATCGCGTTTCTTCTTTGTAGCTTCTGACTGGTCTTTTTTGGGGCTCTGCCCCTGACGGAATTGTTTACCGTGTTCTCTAGCTTGTTGTACAGTCTGAATCCCCTTCTTCTTCCACTCCCTTAAAATTCTGTCAATGTATTTGAAGTTCAGCTTACTCATAAGAACTGCCTCTCTGAGAGCAGCTTTGATGAGGGCAGGAGATTGTTCATCTTCATCTAACCAAATATTGATTGTCTCAATTTCAAAAGGCGAAAGTGGCCGCCCGAATTCCTGTTCGAACAAAGGGAAGATATTTTCATTAAACTCTTGAGGTTCTGGCGATTTAACCGTCGTATAAGTGAACATTTTTTCCCATAATGGTTCAAGCGAATAGCATTCATTTAATACTTGCTGTTCGTTATGCTGCTGTTCAATTGTCAGAAGCTGTTTCTGAATTAAACTTCTCAGTATTTTCGAACACTCTTGGCTAGATACGGACAAGGATCCCGCAAGCTCTTCTGGTGTCGGAAATGAATTTCCTTCTGTTAGATAACGATGTAGTTGCATAATCACAACCAGCTCTGTTTCTTTTAAACCAAATTTCGTATAATCGGTCAAAAGTTGTTTAGGAATCATAACTTGATTATCAAGGATGCTCTGAAAACTTTGATATTTAGGCAAAAGATTTCACCTCTTTTCATCATATCACAGGAAAAAACACCGATAACGCCGGTAAGCGAAGAATCGGTGTTTAAACACTGCTATGGTCTTAAGGATATAAGCGGTTCAATAAACGAGGAAATGGGATCGTTTCGCGTACGTGTTCCACTCCAGCAATCCAGGCCACTGTTCGTTCAAGTCCAAGTCCGAAGCCGGAATGTGGGACACTTCCATATTCACGAAGTTGTAAATACCACTTATATGCTTCTCCTGTTAAGCCATGCTCTTCATATCGTTTCTGCATTAGCTCCAGATCATCGATACGTTGAGACCCTCCAATGATTTCTCCATAACCCTCAGGGGCAATCAAGTCTGCACACAATACAACCTCAGGTCGTTTTGGATCAGGTTTCATATAGAAAGCTTTGATTTCTGCAGGATAATTTGTAATAAATACTGGTTTATCGTAACTTTCAGCAATAGCAGTTTCATGAGGAGCACCAAAGTCTTCCCCCCACTCAATGTCATCGAACCCTTTTTCTTTAACGAGCTGAATAGCTTCATCATAACTGATGCGCGGGAATGGTGCCTGGATCTTTTCAAGTTTTTCTGTATCACGGCCAAGCGTTTCTAGTTCTATCTTACAGTTTTTGAGTACAGATTGGACGACATGAGAAACATATTGTTCCTGGACTTCTAAGCTATCCTCGTGATCCATAAATGCCATCTCCGGCTCAATCATCCAGAATTCGATGAGATGACGACGTGTTTTTGATTTTTCAGCACGAAAAGTAGGTCCGAAACTGAACACCCTGCCGAATGCCATCGCAGCAGCTTCCATGTAAAGCTGTCCACTTTGAGATAGATAGGCATCTTCGTCAAAGTATTTCGTATGGAATAGTTCCGTCGTGCCTTCTGCAGAAGAACCTGTTAGAATTGGCGGGTCAATTTTAACATAACCATTATCATTAAAGAATTCATATGTCGCACGAATGATCTCATTACGTACTTTCATAACCGCATGCTGACGGCTGGAACGCAACCATAAATGACGGTGATCCATAAGAAACTCAGTTCCGTGCTCTTTCGGAGTGATTGGATAATCAACAGCCTCATGGATGAGTTCGAAATCAGTCACTTGCATCTCAAATCCTAAAGGAGAACGAGTATCTTCGACAATCTTTCCAGTTACGTATAAGGAAGACTCTTGTGTCAAGGCTTTGGCATCTTGGAACTTCTCTTCTCCAATATCTGCTTTGACCACAATTCCTTGCATGAAGCCCGTTCCATCACGAAGCTGTAAAAAAGCAATTTTTCCGCTTGAGCGTTTATTGGCGAGCCATGCTCCGATAGTGACTTCCTCACCTACGTGTTTTGATACTTCAGAAATCGTTGTTTTCACACTAATACCTCCAGCTAACATTTATGATTGATGTTTCTCTACAAAGTTTTTAATTCGCTTTGCTGCTTCTTCTAATTGATTCAATGAAGTAGCGTATGACAGGCGTACATTATTAGGTGAACCAAAGCCAGAACCAGGTACTAGAGCGACCTTTTCTTCATCAAGAAGTGCCTTTACCCATGCGTCGACATCTTCAAATCCACCTGATTCCACTGCTTTTTTAACATTTGGAAACAAGTAGAAAGCTCCAGACGGCTTCACACAATCTACACCTGGGATATCAACCAACAATGAGTATAATACATCAAGACGTTCTTTAAAAGCGAGCTTCATCTCTTTCACTTCTTCTTCGGTAGATGTGTAAGCAGCTAGAGCAGCATATTGCGCAACTGACGTCGGATTTGAAGTCGAATGGGAAGCCATATTCGACATCGCCTTAATTACTTCTTTATTGCCTGCTGCGAATCCAATTCTCCATCCTGTCATTGAGTGAGATTTGGATACACCATTGATAATGATCGTTTGGTCATAGAGCTCATCAGAAATCTCAGCAATAGACACATGATTTTCATCCGTATAGATCAACTTCTCATAGATTTCATCAGAAACTATGAGAAGGTTGTTTTCAAGACAAACTTGTCCAATTGCTTGCAACTCTTCTTTCGTATACATCATACCCGTCGGATTACTAGGGGAATTAATGATAACAGCTTTGGTCTTCGATGTGATGGACTGCTTTAATTGGTCAGGTGTGATTTTAAAATCATTCGTTTCATCAGCCGTTACAATGACGGGCTTACCTTCAGCAAGTTTTATTTGCTCTGGGTAACTTACCCAGTAAGGAGCAGGTACAATGACTTCATCTCCTTCATTCAATAACACTTGGAAAAGAGTAAATAGTGCATGTTTAGCACCCGTTGTCACGATGATTTGTTCATTCGTATAGGTAAGCCCTTGGTCACGCTTCAGTTTTGCCGTAATAGCGTTTTT
>NZ_JRNX01000244.1 GCF_000786645.1 Halobacillus sp. BBL2006 | reverse complement strand
TGCAGCTTCCATGATGTCAATTTCACCAGAAACAGGCCATGCACCGTATACTTCATCTTCAGGCATCATCCAAAAAGCAGGCCAATACCCTTGCCCTTCGGGTAATTTCATTTTCGCTTCGAATTTACCGTATTTTTTACTAAATAGACCTTTGGTTTTTAACTTTGCAGAAGTATAGTCATAGCTCCCATACTCATCTGTGATCGGTTCTTCTTCTTTCTGTGCCTTAATCACCAATTTTCCATCTTCTGTGTAGGAATTATCATTTGAGTCGGTATAATACTCAAGCTCATTATTTCCCCATCCTGGAGCTACTCCATCACCATTTTCATCAACGATCCAGTTTCCGATATCATAGTCCCACTTCGTACGGTCGATCTGGTTTGAGATAAACTCATCAGACCAAACAAGTGACCAGTCTGAACTTTCATTCGATGCATCAAAAACACGCACATCATTTAAATTAGAATCGATCGTTAAGACGTCATTTTGGATAGAATGATCAATGTAAACGGTGCCCGTTACTGTAACTTCTTCTAATACAATATCGGTACCGCTTGTGATCACTAAATCTCCGTCTATTGTACTTTGCGAAAGGGTGACGCCAGAGTGATTAATCCAAGCGTTTCCTTGAATTTTTTCTCCTTCATATTTCCCTTCTTCGTCATAATAAGCAGTAATGAAAGATGAAGCCATCAAGAGCACGTCTGAACGCTTCATCGGATTGTCAGCGTCTAGCTGTTTATTAAATTCATTTTCTAGTTGAGAAGGAAACAAACGGTCATTGATTTTTTTTGCTTCCTTTTGCTTGATGACCTTCTTCATATTTATCTGCTGTTCACTAAGTTGTTGAATAGTTTGAATGACTTCTTCCGACTTGATGCCAAACAAGTTGGCTAGAAAGGTCGCATACTCCTGATACGACATGGAAGATTCACGACTCTCCCGTTCCTTCAAACCTGCAAACCATTCGCTCTCGTACTTATATTCCTTCACTTCGTCTTTCTTTGCTGAAGATTTTTCAGCATGGACGGGTGAAAAACTTCCAAGGACAATCAGCACTGCCATGAAACAACAGACAATTTTATTCAAAAAAGCTCCTCCTTTAATTTATCTACCTGGCTAGGAAACCGGTTTCGTTAACAGCTAAAAAAATTTACCGCTCAAACCATTTATTCGTGATCGTCTGCCTATACCAGTAATAGCTGTCTTTTCTCGTACGCTCAAATGTTCTGTAATTGACATGAATGATGCCAAATCTCTTTTCATACCCTTCGGCCCATTCAAAGTTATCAAGCAAAGACCAAACAATATATCCTTTAATCGGAACTCCTGCTTGAATGGATCTGTGCAGCGCAGTGAGGTGCTGTTTTAAGTAGTCGATTCGCTCCTGATCGTTGACTTTTCCATTTTCGACTTCGTCGTTATAGCAAGCTCCGTTTTCAGTAATATAAATCGGAACGTAACCGTATGTCTCATGGATATTCGTTAGCACCCGATAGAACCCATCGGAGTAAATCGGCCATCCAATATCTGTCCGGCGCTCATCCAAAGCAATTTCTTCGACTTGGAATAAGCCTCCATCTTCTTTATAACGGCCCAGGCTGCCTGTATAATAATTGATACCCATGAAATCGATCGGCTGTGAGATGATATCAAGGTCGCCTTCTTCTATTTTCAAAAATGCTTGATGTTCTTCAAATAGTTGGATTAACTCCTCAGGATAAGATCCTTTGAATACCGGATCCATGAACCATTCCTTCTGCCACATCATCGATCGTTCACATGCTTTTTTATCCGCTTCACTAGGCGTGTAAGGCTGCAGCCATCCGACATTCGGAGCGTAGCCAATTTCCCCGTCAGGCACAAGATCTCTAAATGATTGTACCGATTTCCCGTGAGCAAGCAGCAAATGATGAGCCACATCCACACCTGCCTGTAAATCAGTTTTTCCTGGAGCATGAATACCTAAGTAATTGGAAAGGAAGGAAGCACACCATGGTTCATTGATCGTAATCCAATTCTTTACTACATCGCCGAATTCTTTGAACATAGCGACAGCATATTCATGGAATGCATCTGTCGTCGACCGGTTTTCCCAGCCTCCTTCTTCTTGTAAAACCTGAGGGAGATCCCAGTGATAGAGTGTAATCATAGGTTCAATCCCGTTTTTAAGAAGTTCCTCAATTAAATTTCGGTAGTAAGCCACACCTTTCGGATTCAGCTCCCCGGTCCCTTGAGGGATTACTCTCGACCACGAAATGGAGAACCTATATAGGTCCACACCAAGATCTTTCAAATGTTGCACGTCTTCTTGATAACGATGATAGCTGTCGCAAGCTTCATCGCCATGATCTCCATTTTTCACGTTTCCTGGAGCATGGGCAAACTCATCCCAAATCGAGGGAGTTCTTCCGTCTTCATGAGCCGCACCTTCTATTTGATAGGAAGCGGTCGCGGCTCCCCATTTCAATGTTTCTGGGAATTGTATTGTTATTGTCATCTTTATAACCTCCAGCGCTGTAAGCAGGAATGGCTTTATCTTTTACACGCTAGATGACCGAATGACAAGCTCAGGGTCTACTTTCACAGGATAAATGTCCTGATTATCCTGAATAAGATCATCAAGCATGTAGGCAGCCAATTTCCCTAATTTTTGTTTGTCTTGTTTCACGGTTGTCAATGGTGGGTCACTGTAACGGCATGATTCGATATCGTCACAGCCGATCAGCTGAATATCTTCCGGGACAGACATCCCCTCTTCTTTGATGGCTTTCAAGGCACCGAGCGCCATCATGTCAGAAGCAGCGAACACGGCTTGTGGCAGCTCTTCAGTCTTCAAGATTTGTTTCATAGCTTGATAGCCGCTATCTTCAAAGAAATCTCCATATCGAACCCACTGTTCATTGATTGGTAATCCGAACTGCTTCATACCTTCCATGAATCCCTCATTCCTAATACCCGCAACTAACGAATTGGGTTTCCCGCCGATGTAGGCAACCTTCCTGATTTGATTCAAGTAAAGGTGCTCCACAACTTTCAGCCCTATTTTTGTGTTATCAGTCATGATATAGCTGGAACGAGGTCCTTCTAATTTCAAATCGATCCCCATACAAGGAATATCGCTTTTCGCAATTTCTTCGACAGCTTCTTCAATCTCATCTCCCGCAATGATCAGGCAGCCGTCCACATGAAAATGCTTACATCTTTCTAAGTACTTGCTTTCACCTTTATAAAACTTCTCATTTGAAAACAACAGTAAATCGTAACCTAAAGCCCCAACCGATTTTTTAAAAGCGTTGACCACTTCATTGAAAAAAGGGTGTGTAAAATCAACATTGATTTTTCCAGCGTAAATCAATCCGATTAAATTGGATTTTTTAGTCGCTAACGATTTTGCTGAAAAAGTGGGCTGGTACTTTGTATCCTCTATGATTTTATAAACTTTATCTCGTGTAGCCTCGCTTATTCCTCCATAATTGTTGATAATTTTGGATACAGTAGCTGGCGATACACCCGCCATTT
>NZ_JRNX01000243.1 GCF_000786645.1 Halobacillus sp. BBL2006 | reverse complement strand
AATAATTAAAAAACAATGGTTACATTATTTGTAAGACGGTTATATACCAACTATACAAATAATCATAGGAGGGAAAGTAAAATGGCAGAATCTAGAAATAAAGCCGAGCACGTTGTATCTCATGAAGATGGATGGGCAGTGAAGGCAGAAGGTGCAGAGCAACCGACGAAAGTCTACGAAAATAAACAGGATGCGATTGACCGTGCGAAGGAAATCGCTGAGAACAAAGGGACTTCTGCTGTTATCCATAAGAAAGACGGTACCATTCAAAACCAATTCTCTTATAGCAGCAGTAACGGAAACAATAGTAACAGTTAAGGAAAAAGCGGAGAAAACCGCAGCGAATCGACTAATAAAGAATACGGCCGTCAAGGCAAATATGCAAAAGGCAGCAAGAATTAATGGATTGAGAAAAAGCACCCAGTAGAGGGTGCTTTTTCTATGTTCAGGTATGTTATGATGAGAATCGGAAAGTAAGGAGGACGAACGATGGATGGACAGAAACGAAAAGACATAGCGCCCGGTCTTGAAGTAGATATTGTATTAAAAAAAGACCAACGGACAGGAAAACTGACGAACGGAGTCGTGAAGGACATCTTGACGAAATCCCCGTCACATCCCCATGGGATCAAAGTACGCTTAGAAGACGGCCAAGTGGGCCGTGTAAAGAATGTTCATAAGTAGAAGATGACCTGACAGACGATGTTTGTCAGGCTTTTTCATAGGTGAGTCTCATTGTGAAAGATGTTCCTTGTGATGATGTTTTTTCTAAAAATAACTCTCCTCCAAGAGTTTGTGCCAGCATCTGGCTAAAAGGTAATCCAAGTCCTAAACCCCGGACTTTTAATGTCTTATTTTTTCCGCGGTAAAACCGCTCGAAAATTAGTTCTTGCTCTTCTTCCATGATGCCTGAGCCCTGATCTTTGATCTGAATGTCTACAAATTTTTTTGCTCTTTTACGATTAATTCGATCGAACCTTCTGAGTCGACCATTGTATGTCAAGAAAATGTTAAAGCAATCTTTTTTATTTCAATTTCTAATAGAGTGGAACCACTCACCAATCATGGTTGAAGAACATATACCTTCTCCTGTTTCCTTATGAATATTCCATTCCGCAATTTTATAAATTAAACCCCCGTACTCCTTTTGTTGGAATACGGGGGTTTAGACTCTAAACCATAGAATTATTGTTCTCTTTCGTTAACAAAATGGTGATAGGGCATTTCGATGGTGAAGAAAGCACCATCCTCATCATCGTTAACATCAACGACTGTGTATTCTTGACCGAAGATTTGCTCCATTGCATAATCTCCATTGTCGAACGGCTCACGGTCAATGGAAAAACCTGTGGCTAATAGGGTGTGCCGGTTCTCCTCTGTGAAGTCGCTGATTTCTTCTAATTTGACCATTGGCCTGATGATGGTTGTATCGTAGGGATCTTTTATATGATCATAACTGACTTCCAGCTGGACAAGTTCTTTTGCGTCGCCGAGCATCTCCGTAACGTATTCTTTAAGCTCGGATAGGTCCATTAAGAACCGGACATCTTCTGGTTCAATACGATCTAAGTAACGTGACATAGCTTGGGTCCTCCTTCATGGCTTCTATGACTTATATTACCATGGAGCGGAGAAGGTAAACGTCTTTCCATTGGAAAAAGCGAGTCAGACCGTCGTCCGACTCGCTTTTGTTATATTTCGGAAAATATGAAGTTCTCTACTTGTTACTTTTACATACAAGCATCGGATGTCATGTAATTCACCCACTTGCCGCGGTTAAAAATTCTACATGGTAGTTTTTTGTTCAACTTAAACGACGCAATCCCTACCTCTATTGCATCCTTACAGCTCCGAAGCTGATCCAGTGTGATTAAGTTGTATCAAAACATAGCAGAATGCCAGTCTCATACAAATCACTCTTTTCTTATTAGTTATTCATATTCCGAGTTACCTTTATAGCGAAGGCACTAATCAATTATTATAGTATAGGCTCTTGCTATTGTCAACTACATGT
>NZ_JRNX01000242.1 GCF_000786645.1 Halobacillus sp. BBL2006 | reverse complement strand
TTTATTTATTTTTTTATGGATTTATGATTGAATTATATGGTTTACAAAAAGGCTGGAGTGAGATTAAAATTTTTTGCAGCAAGAGGAGGTTCATTGATTCTAATACCTCTATGAAATTTATGTTTAAAAAATAGAAAAAGGAGCGAGTCCAATGGAACAGTCGTATGGGTACTCCAAGCGATTTAAAGACTTCTTTACGGAAAATAGTGAAGCCTTTGAACAAACTCTTTTATCTGAAGCTGTGAATGTTAAAGATAAAATTGATGAAATCATGCGAGTGGGCAACATTGACCTTGTTAACAATGCGCATACCTTAGTTATGTATATCATTAATGAGGAAGATGGAGCATTGAAGAAATTCGCTGAACAAGAGGGGATTGCCTGGGCCGCGCACTCTATTGATCTATCATTCAAATTAGAATGGGTCCATTCTATACGGAGAACGTTATGGTTATTTATTGAAAAATACTATAATGGAAAGGCAAATCACCAAATGGAGGATTTTTTCCAGTTGGAAACCGAAATTAACAATCGTGTAGATGACTTTTTGAATACCTTCTTTATTCGTTATTCCACCTATAAGGATGCATTAATTAAGACTCAGCAACAATTGGTTGAAAATCTTTCTGTACCAATTATCCCGATTAATGATTCCATCTTCGTTCTTCCTTTAATCGGTACAATGGATACTAATCGTGTAGAAATCGTTAAAGATAAAGTGTTAACAAAGGTTTCCGAGTTAAGCATAGCAACATTGATTCTGGATTTATCCGGAGTCGCAATAATGGACCGAGAATCAATCATCGAATTAAAGAAGAGTATTGATGCTATAAATATGATGGGCTGCAAAACAGTCATTACTGGTTTAAGGAAAGAAATCGTACGAGAGGTAATGAATACAGGGCTCACATTCAATTATCAGACCGAAACCTTAGCTACTCTGCAGCAAGCATTAAGCAAATATTTTCTCCCCTAACTGGAGTAGATAAAAAGTTCCACCTCATTTGGATAACAACAAGCCTTTGAGAGTATTATTTAGTGTATAAAATGTGCATGCTTGTTCTTTAATAATAAAGGAGACGAGTTTTCTGGGTGCAAGTACCAAATTACCACTAACAAATGAGGAAAAATCAAAACTTAGAAAATCTAAAGTCAAAATAAGCGAAATACATACATTTCATACAGAACAAATAGCTAATAAGTTAAACATTCCATTTACAAAGACAAAGGGTTTAAAGGGGTTGGCTGAATTTCAAACTGTTCCTTCTATTGGCTATAAATTAGCTGAAAAGTGGGTTTTTAAGTTGGACATTTTTTCATTATCGGAAATTAAGGACAAGAATGCTCCTCAACTTTTTGACCAATTAGTAAAACAGTTAGGTGTATGGACTGATAGTTGTGTTGAAGATCAAATTCGTTGTGTGATTAACTATGCAAACGACCCCGAGAGCAGTAAACAGTGGTTTGATTTTACAAAAGAAAGAAAGGCATATCGAGAAATGTAGGGTTACCCTGAAAGTAGACCTATAAAGGGCTGGTAGGAGTAAATACTAAAAAAGGAACTTCCTGGTTGAGGGAGTTCCTTTTCTTTTTGGCTGAGGCACGGGAGCACGATTCTAAAGTGTCCGTGCCTGACCCCCACTCCGTTACCACTTTAGCAGTGTGGGGGCAGGCACCGACAATTAGACAAGTATTTATATAAATGAGATTAAATTATAGAGAGACGTTCCTAAGGACTGATTTATTGATGCTTTTTGATTAATTACTGAAAAATGCTTTCCTTGTTTTTGGCCCTACAATACCATCAACCACTAATCCTTTTGATTTTTGGAAATTCTTCACAGAAAGCAAGGTCTGTTTTCCAAAAGATCCATCAGCGCTGATGCCCAGTTTTCTCTGAAGAATTTTTACTGACTCTCCTTTACTTCCATATCTTAAGGTGTCGTTAAAAGTTTCATATCCTGCGACTACTTTTTTGGCATTACCAACTCCGTAATTTTGCGCCAACGCAGTGAAGGATGAAGAAGAGCTTGTAATATAGACCGGAATATCCTTATCAGCCCGATCATACAGCCAAATTACATCTTTGTTATACATACGGATACACCCACTGGACGCGTAGGTGCCAATCGACGACGGATTATTTGTTCCATGTACTCCATAAAGATTTCCCGATGTGTGTGCCCAATCCCCCGGAACTTTTATCCCGAGCCACCTTGCACCTAGTGGGTTCCGAGGGTCACCACCCGGAATATTTTCTTTATACCACGGCCTGTTTTTAACCTTATTTACTAGATAAAATTTCCCTTCCGGAGTTAAACTCCTCGTTCTTCCGGTTGCTACAGGAAACACTTTCTGCAGAGTACCTTTTTCATAAAAAGCCAACTGGTTGTTACTTTTGTTAATAATGATTGCTTCGTTCTGTGCAGCCTCTGCTGGAATCACCATCAAACTGAAACTAAAGCCCAAAATCCCTAATGCAAGCGCGGTTTTTTTTAGCAGCATTCTTCATCCTCCATTATTTCCTTTAGTTAGCATGGAAATATTATACTGTTTGTAAATGGAGAATAGTTGTCGAAATTCGGTGTCGAAATATATAAATTTTCAGGCCGATTACAACCATCAATTTGTTGCCAATTCATTTAAAAAATGGGGAGACAATTAAGTTCTCTCTATTGTTTTAAATATAAAGAGTTAATCATCCACCGCAAAGTTTTGTAGAGGAACACCGAAATATAGTGGGGCCAATACGACATGAAGAAAAGGAATCAGCACGGTCAAGGATGAGTATAATTACAAAAACGCCTAAAAGGAGAATAGGATGTCCAAGTATTGGGTGTATAAAATCCTGATCAATTTGGTGTTCTTAGCTGCCACCGTTTACAGCTTGCTACAGCGGAATACTTTAGGTTTAATCGTTCTGGTGTCCGCAGCAGTTATTTGTTCGGTTTTATTATTCCTTAATGATCGAGTCAAGCGAAAAGACAAAAGAAAAGAGAAGGAGA
>NZ_JRNX01000241.1 GCF_000786645.1 Halobacillus sp. BBL2006 | reverse complement strand
AAGGAGGTTTCTCACCCTGTTCCGGTCTTTTTGATAAGGGGAAATAAAAGCGGTGATTACGATCGTCCCGCTATCCACAAACAAATTCGCAACTTCTCCAATTCTTCTAATGTTCTCCTCGCGGTCTTCGGCCGAAAACCCCAGGTCTCCATTTAAACCGTGCCGAACATTGTCTCCGTCCAGTAAATAGGTGTTCACTTCTTTTTCATAAAGCATTTGATTTACACGGTTAGCAATGCTTGATTTTCCGGATCCTGATAGTCCAGTCAGCCAAATAACTCCGCTGTGGTGCCCCTTTAATTTTCTGTAATCCTTAATGTTCAAAGAGGTATCGTGCCACGTAATATTCGAACTCAACGTCCTCACCCTTCCAGTTTATGATTTAATTGGGGAACCTGTATTAACCCTTCAATTAAGACTTCAGCAATCTCTGGTCTGCTGAATGTTTTCGGAGGCTTCTCCCCGTTTTTCAACAGCTCGCGAACCTTCGTCCCTGATAGGATGACATGCTGGTCATCATCATGCGGACACGTTTTATGGGAAACCATCGCTTCGCATGCATGGCAGTAAAAACTATGCTCAAAAAACAACGGGGTTATGTCCAGTTCATCCTCTTGAAATTCTGAGAATATCTTTTGAGCATCGTATGTCCCGTAGTAATCACCTACACCAGCATGGTCCCTTCCGACAATGAAATGAGAGCAGCCAAAGTTTTTTCTAACGAGTGCATGGAAAATGGCTTCCCTCGGTCCTGCATAACGCATAGCAGCATTGAAAACAGCGAGGACAACTCGATTATCAGGGTAGTAGTGATCAATTAACACTTCGTAACTTTTCATACGGACGTCACTTGGAATATCATCACTCTTCGTTTCTCCTACGAGAGGGTTGAGGAATAAACCGTCAACGATTTCAAGCGCAGCTTTTTGAATGTATTCATGAGCCCTATGGACAGGATTGCGAGTTTGGAAACCAACGACTTTTTTCCAGCCAAGTTCTTGAAACAGCTCTCTTGACTCAGCTGGATCTAAATAATATTTGTCTTCGTGATTGCGGTCTGGTTTTTTTGTTAACTGGATCTCGCCTGCAATATAATAATCGGGACGATCAAAAAGTTTTTTCACACCAGGGTGCTCTAGTTCTGTAGTTAAATAAACCTTTTTCGCTTCCTTGTTCTTATCAGGTTGAAATATTTCATCCACTTCAATAAAACCATACAAGGTACCTTGATAAACGAGTTCAGCGACGTCACCGCGGTTCAATTGTTCAGCTTTTTCTTTGTTTACAGGTAAAGTAATCGGAATACTCCAAGGAGTTCCATCAGCTAATCTCATTGTCTCAACGACCGATTTGTAATCCTCTTGATTAAGAAAACCTCTAAGGGGACTATAGGCTCCATTTGCTATCAGCTCCAAATCGCTCAATGCCATCGCATCAATTTCGATCTTTCCCTTCGCTAATGGTTCATTCTCTTCTGATTTCCATTGGTTTACTAGTTTTCCGCCGTGCGGGGATATGATTGACATCTAGTGTTCCTCCTTGGTTAATTGTGTTTAGTATTAAGGATTTCCTGGGGTATGCAAGCCGCATTCTGTTTTATTAAATCCCTTCCATCTCCCTGAACGGCCATCACCGTCTTCAGGAAATGTACAAGGCATACATCCAATGCTTGGATAGCCTTGATCATGCAATTCGTTGTAATCCAAGTTGTTTAGTCGGATATATTGCCATACGAAGTCCCAGGTCCAATGAATAAGGGGACATACTTTTACAGACTTGAACCGTTCATCTTTATTAACAAAATTTGTACGGCTGCGGCTTAAGGACTGCTCTCTTCTCAAGCCTGAAATCCATGCTTCTGCTCCTGAGAGGGCGTCTTCCAACGGCTTAATCTTTCTTAAGTAACAACATTGATCCGGCTGACTTTTCCATAACTCAGCTCCATAGTTTTCTGCTTGTTCATCCAGTGTCAATTCGGGCTTCTTCAATTCAATGTTTAAGTTTGGATAGCGTTTTTGTACTTTATCAATTAAATCGTAAGTTTCTTGAAAGTGTACGCCTGTATCAAGAAAAACTATATGTGCGTCAGGTTGAATTTTAGAAATGAGATCAACCAGTACAATCCCTTCTGCCCCAAAGCTACATGCATAGACAATGGAGTCCCCGTATGAGTCATAGGCCCATCGTAAAACTTCCAAAGCTTGCTTCACTTCATTGTCCGTTTGCATTTTGGCAAACGGATCACCAGTAAAATGTTCATACGTTACCTTATCTTGTGCCATCATATCCTCCTTTCTAAGAACCGTACATCCAAATCAAAAAGCCTCTCTTCTTGAGTTATAAGAAGAGAGGCGTACGCTGTTAAATACAGTAGCTCATCTTCTTATCTTCCAAGTGAATTCACTTGCTGGAATTGGCACAGTATCTGATATACATATCCAGACCCGTTGCCGAGGCTTCAAAGGGCCAGTCCCTCCACCTCTCAGGATAAGAAAATCGATTATGAGTTTTTATAATTAGGATTGATACAAATCTTATGCCCATATTTATCATATGTCAATAGCTTATTTAAAAATTCTGTATTTTTAAATATTAAGCTTGACAATTTTTTTGAACTACCTTAGATTAGGATGTATCAAAATTTCGTCACCATAATATTATATTCCTTATAAAGAGTCGGGGGAGGAAACTGGTCTTACGATCCCGCAGCAACCTCTTGTCAGTAAGAAGGTGCTCAATCCAGCAGGCATGATCTGAAAGATAAGGAGAAGGTTACTGTTCACCTCTTCTTATGCAAGAGGATTTTTTATTGCATAAAATCCTTTATTTGAATCCTTTAAAA
>NZ_JRNX01000240.1 GCF_000786645.1 Halobacillus sp. BBL2006 | reverse complement strand
AGAAGCTTCCATCCCATTCCATTGCAGGATTCCCTGAAATTAGCTGGCTGGGCGTATACCCTACTTGGGAGACACTAATTGCACAAGTGTTGCTATTAGCTCTGATCATCAGCCAAACCGTTAGAGTGAAACAAAAGCAAGATAAGAAGCAGCAGAAAACTGAACAGCAGCCATCTCGAATGGCTCAGTAAAATGGAAAAGCACTATCTCTTTTAGAAAAGGGGGAGTGCTTTTTTGTCGTCTAGGAAATTATAAAATTTAATTGTGTGTAGACAACTTTTTGCGGAGTGAGGCAGCATCCAGCTTCAGTGCCTAGCCCTTCGGGGTCACAAGTTAATCGACTTTGTTGATAAAAAGCGATTCAATCCATCGCTTGGCTTATGTTTATTTGGGGCTCACAAGGCGCTTGCGCTTCTGTTCCAGGCTGGTAAAGGAGGACTTGTTTCTTATTTCGTCGTGTGTAGCTATTGATGAATTTATGATGACTTGAAGCAGGACTTCTTGAAAACTCGAGCGTACTATTCAACCGAAAGCGACATAGGATATAGAAAAGAGCGAAGGCATGACCATGCCTTCGCTCTTTTCTATAAATCTTACTTATCTGTTTTTTGTGTAATTTCCTGCCACTCCGTATGGAAGGTACCCTCTTTGTCCAAGCGCTGATACGTGTGGGCTCCGAAGTAGTCACGCTGAGCCTGCAGCAGGTTTGCTGGAAGGCGTTCTGAGCGGTAACTGTCATAGTACGCAAGCGCGCTGGACAATGCTGGAACAGCGATGCCTTGTTCAATCGCAAGCGCAATGACTTTACGCAAGGATTTATGGTAGTCATTCGCAATGTTCTTGAAGTAAGAATCCAATAGCAGGTTATCCAAACTCGCTTCACGGTCATACGCTTCTTTGATCTTCTGTAAGAACTGTGCACGAATGATGCAGCCGCCACGGAAGATCATGGCGATATTTCCGTAATCCAAGTTCCAGTCGTACTCATCAGATGCTTTGCCCATTTGAGCGAATCCCTGAGCGTAGGAACAAATTTTACTGAAGTACAACGCCTGGCGAAGCTCTTCAAGAAGGGCTTCTTTATCGCCTGTGAATTCAGTTGCTTCAGGACCATGCAGCTCTTGGCTGGCTTTGACACGCTCGTCTTTCAAAGCAGAAATAAATCGTGCATATACCGATTCTGTGATGATCGATTGAGGTACACCTAGATCAAGGGCGCTTTGGCTTGCCCATTTTCCAGTTCCTTTTTGACCTGCAGTATCAAGGATGTTATCAACGAGAAGAGTTCCTTCATTGACGTCATCTTCTTTTTTGAAAATGTCTGCCGTAATTTCGATGAGGTAGCTGTCAAGTTCGCCTTCATTCCACGTAGAGAATACTTCGTGAAGCTCCTCTCCAGACATCTTCAACACGTTTTTCAAAATGAAGTAAACTTCAGAAATGAGCTGCATGTCACTATACTCGATGCCATTGTGTACCATTTTTACATAGTGACCAGAGCCGTCCGGACCTGTGTAAGCTGCACATGGTTCTTCATCGACTTTCGCAGAGATGGCTTTAAGCAGCGGTTCCACGTGCTCATAAGCTTCTTTAGAACCACCAGCCATGATGGAAGGACCGTTCAAGGCGCCTTCTTCACCACCGGATACACCAGTCCCGATGAAGTGAATGCCTCTTTCCTTCATTTTTTCGTTACGTGCAATGGTATCCTTATAGTAAGTATTTCCGCCGTCGATCAATATGTCGCCTTCATCCAGGTGAGGAAGCAGCTGATCGATAGTAGCGTCTGTCGGTTTTCCTGCTTTGACCATAAGTAGAATGGTTCTAGGCTTCTCGAGAGAGGCTACGAAGTCTTCGATTTTTTCATTTCCGACGAAGTTTTTACCTTTTGCTTCATTTTCTAAGAAATTCGTTGTTCGTTCATAAGTACGGTTGAATACGGATACATGATAGCCGCGGCTTTCGATATTTAGCGCAAGGTTTTTTCCCATGACGGTCAAACCGACAACGCCGACATTCTGTAATTGTGTCATCGCTCTTGTCTCCTTTTTGGTTTCAAAATTTATTTCATCTTAACATATATTATACATAAAATAATTTTCATGTAAATGGAAGTTGGTTGAAACGATTTGTTACATATAGAGGATAATCAAAAAGGACTATAGAAAGGTAGGATAAGAGAAAGAGAAAAAGCAGGGATACATATGGATAAAAAAAGGATAACAAAAATTCATATCATCGGGTCTGTCGGGAGCGGGAAGACCACATTGGCGAAGTCACTATCCTCTCAGTTGGGTCTACCTTATTATGAACTCGATAACGTCGCATGGCGAAGAGAGCCGAGTGGAGATATTAGGAGAACGGAAAAAGAACGTAATGATTACTTAAAGCAGATTATCGACAATGAAGCATGGATTGTGGAAGGGGTGCACCACACTTGGGTGAATCAAAGCTTGGAAGAATCAGACACGATTCTTTTTTTAAACCCTTCTTACCTGAAGAGACTAAAGAGAATCAATATGCGATTCATCCGTCAAAAACTCGGGATGGAAAAAGCCAATTATCGACCTGATCTCCTCATGCTCAAAAAAATGTATAAGTGGAATGCAGCTTTTGAGAAAACTGGAAGAATAGAAATCGACGCTTTGTTAAGTTTATATAAAGAAAAAGTTGTCGAGCTAAAAGATAATAAAGGGACGGAAAAATATTTTCAGTAAGGGAGCAGGATAGAAATGATCAAACTTACTCATTTTGAGCCATCCCATTTCCAAGCACTTATTAGTTGGATCGATAGCCCTGAGTTCTTGCTCCAGTGGGGTGGACCGAATTTTCAGTTTCCATTAGATGAATCTCAATTAAATAAATATATAGAAGGAACTAATGTAGAAGGAGCGGAAACGTACATTTACAGTGTCATTCACGACCAGACTTCAGAAGTGATTGGCCACATTTCTATAGGAAAAGTTGATCGCATCCATCAATCAGGTAGGGTAGGAAAAGTGCTGGTTGGAGATGAGAAGGTTAGAGGACAGGGAGTTGGCCAAAAAATGATGAAAGAGATTTTGCAGGTTGCCTTCCATGAACTGGACTTGCACCGGGTCAGCCTTGGCGTGTTCGATTTCAACCATTCAGCCATTGGCTGTTATGAAAAAGCAGGCTTTAAAAAAGAAGGGGTGCTTAGGGATGCTAGAAAGTATGGCGATGAATTCTGGAGTCTCTGGGAGATGAGCATTTTGCGGCAAGAGTGGGAGCAGGCTTCGGATCGATGAAAAAGGTTCTGTTAAAAATGCTTATTATTTGATTTTTGTAATCTCTTCGTTATGCTTTAAATGGAATGAACATGAGGGTTGGGTACAAACTAATAGCAAATTTTAGAAATGCATTCTATAAAACTAAAGCAACAGGAAGGTGATTACGTATGAAAGCTGTACAAGTAACTGGATACGGGGATGTAGACAAGCTAGAGGTTGTAGAAAAATCAATTCCAGAGCCTAAAGAAAATGAGGTTCTTATTAAAGTAAAAGCCTGTGCGATTAATAATACAGAAATTTGGATGAGAGAAGGAGCGTACGGAACAGGGTCCAAGTCAGGCTGGCGTCCTGAAGGAGTTCATTTTCCAAGAATTCCGGGTTCTGATATCACAGGTACCGTTGTGAAAGTGGGCAGCCGTGTTGAAGAGGATGTGATGGGGAAAGATGTGGTTCTATTCCCGTTTACTTCAACTGGTGAAGAAGGAACGGAGCATATCTCTGAAGACATGTCCTTTATTGGTTCCGAATACGATGGGGGTTATGCGGAGTACGTCGTGTGGCCGGCTGAGCTTTGTTTCGATATGCCTCTTTCAAATTATACAGAAAGCGCAGTTTTTTCAGTAAGCGGCATGACGGCTTGGCATATGGTTGAACAAATTCAAGCTCAACCCGGAGAGACGGTTATGGTAACCGGAGCAAACGGCGGTGTAGGGTCTTTGAATGTTCAGATCGCGTCTAAAGTATTTGGTTCGAAGGTAATTGCGATAGTTGGTGACCTGGCTTTAGAAGAAAGAATGAAAGAACTGGGTGCAACCCATGTGTTGTCCTATAAATCAGATCATCTCGCTGAGGAAATCATCGAAGCTAATGGAGGTCCTATTGATTCTGTTTTAGATGTGGTTGGCGATGCATTGTTCTCCACCTCCCTGCAAGTATTGAAAAAGGGCGGGAAGTTTTGTACATCCGGTTCTGCGGGTGGTCAGAAGACAGAACTTGACTTTAGAACGATGTACTTAAAACACATTACTCTGTACGGTTCTGTTTTAGGTACAAGAGCAGAATTCAAACGGATGCTAGAAGCGATTTCAGAGGGTAAAATTAAACCGGTTATTGATCGTACATTTCCTCTGGAACAAGCAAGAGAGGCACAGTCGTATTTTAAAGAAGCAGGTAAAATGGGTAAAATTGTATTGCTTCCGGAAGAATAATTAGAGAGAAGGTCAATCAGATTCGTTCTGGTTGGCCAATTTTTTTACCTTTTTTCCGTGATTCTTTTATTTTAAAAATTGGGATATAATGGGTGTGAAGCTTTGCGATCTATAGGGGGAAAAGGGATGACCGAAGAAACAGTGTTGATGAAAATACTAAGAAATTTGAAGAGAAAAGTTAAAGTGAGAAGAAATAATCAAAGAGCCAGATTGTAAGAGGAAGAACTTCCAAACTTCGGAGGTTCTTTATTCTTATGAATTCCACTATAAAAATGGTTAATAATTACAAAAAAGGGAAAAGTCCATGCAAAGATAATTATCAATTAGCGTGCTAGTTAATTACTTTTCAGCTAACTCGTGCTTAGGAAGCTTTATTATTCTATTAACGCTCCCTATTCCGGTAGACTCAGTTTCGAGATATTCCTATTTCCGTTGCTTTGTATACAAAAAGGAGGTCCGGGAAATCACTCGCTTTCCATG
>NZ_JRNX01000024.1 GCF_000786645.1 Halobacillus sp. BBL2006 | reverse complement strand
ACAAACGGAACAGCCCGGTTTTCAAGCCCGTTGAATGTTGATGACTTTGTAAAAAAATCCAGCGTGATCTCATACAGTGAACAAGCTTTACAGCAAAATGTAGATAAAATTGCTCGATTTGCGCGGTTGGAAGGGCTGGAAGCTCACGCCCGTGCTGTCGAAACACGCAAGGAGCGATGGAAATGACAACGGAACGAACGGCAGAAATTAAACGAAAAACAAGAGAGACAGACATCGAATTGAAGCTTGCCATTGATGGCGGAGGAAGTGCTGATTTGGATGTCCAAACCCCTTTTCTTGCTCATATGTTAGAGCTGTTTGCTAAGCATGGATTGTTCGATCTAAGCGTAAAAGGTTTTGGAGATGTGGAGGTGGACGACCACCACCTGACAGAAGATATCGGAATTTGCCTCGGTCAGGCGCTTCGTGAGGCAATCGGAGATAAGTACGGAATGAAGCGTTACGGATCAATGACTCTGCCAATGGACGAAACGCTTGTCACAGTTGCTGTCGACTTAAGTGACAGGCCACATTTTGAGTGGAAAGCAGAGCTGCCTATGGATCGTGTCGGAACATTTGATACGGAAAATGTACACGAATTTTTTTGGAAGCTTGCTGTAGAAGCGCGGATGAATTTACATATTGTGCTGCACCATGGCCACAATACGCATCATATTATTGAAGCGATGTTCAAAGCATTGGCAAGGGCTCTGGATGAAGCAACACAAATTGATTCGAGAGTCAAAGGAGTACCGAGCACGAAAGGGAGTTTATAATGATTGGCATTATAGATTATGGAATGGGTAATTTATTCAGCGTATCAAAGGCATTAGAGAGATTAGGTGTTCCATACAAGATGGGAGATCGTCCTGAGAAAATTGGGGACTGTGATGGATATATTCTGCCTGGAGTCGGTGCTTTTCCTGATGCGATGAAGGCTTTAGACGAGCATGGATTCATTCCTTTTATTAAACAAAAAGCAGCAGATGATGTTCCGATCTATGGCATTTGTTTAGGTATGCAGCTCCTGTTTGAATCGAGTGAAGAAGGCGGTGAAACGAAAGGTCTGGGATTGTTTCCAGGCAGGATCGTCAAGTTCCCAGGAGTAAATCCTAAGGGGCAGAACTATAAAGTGCCACATATGGGTTGGAACAAGCTGAAGATCCATCAGCCATCGCAGCTGTTACTGACAGATGTGGGAGAAGAATATGTTTATTTTGTGCACTCGTTTGTCGCACAGACTGATGACGATTCGATTCTATATGCAACAGCCGATTATCATCTGGATGTCCCTGCCATCATTGGGAAAGAGAATCTGGTTGCAAGCCAATTTCACCCTGAAAAAAGCGGGAGACCTGGTATGCAGCTTTTAGAGAACTTTTGTAAAGTAATGGTTAAACAGTGAGGAGTTTTACGATGAGTTTTACAATATATCCAGCAATTGATATGCGCGATGGTAAGTGTGTTCGCCTTGAACAGGGTGATTTTGATAAAGAAACTGTATATGGAGAAAATCCATTTGAAGTGGCAAAAGAATTTGCGGAAACAGGGGCTTCTTGGATCCATATGGTAGACCTTGACGGAGCTAAAGTCGGTTCGAAGCAAAACGCAGAACATGTTTTGCGTGTTGCAAAGGAATTGGACAGTAAAGTTCAAATCGGTGGGGGCATCCGGTCTGAAGAGGATGTCCGATACTACTTGGACCAGGGGGTCGACCGTGTCATCATCGGCTCTTTGGCAGTTAAAGATATTGAATTGACCAAACGGCTCCTGCGTCAATATGGAGAGAAAATAGCTATCGGGCTGGATGCACGTGATGGATATGTATCGACGGCTGGCTGGCTTGAAAAATCCGAAATCCAAGCCGTCGACCTAGGAAAAGAACTAGCAGAAGCGGGTGCGAAAACGTTCATTTATACGGATATTGCAAAAGATGGGATGTTATCAGGTCCTAACGTGAAAGAAATCGTCCGTTTAGGTGAAGCGACAGGAGTGGACGTGATTGCATCCGGTGGGATCCAGGGGCTGGAGGATCTTTACAAACTGAAAGAATATCAAGAACAAAACGTCATTGGTTCAATCGTTGGCAAGGCTCTTTATACGAAACGTTTCACCTTGAGTGAGGCGTTAGAAGTGGAGGGAAGCTGATGTTATCAAAACGCATAATCCCTTGTCTGGATGTCAAAGAAGGCCGCGTTGTGAAAGGAATCCAATTCGTTGATATACGGGATGCCGGGGATCCTGTTGAACTTGCAAAAGTTTATGACGAACAAGGCGCTGATGAACTGGTTTTCCTCGATATTTCTGCTACGCATGAAGGAAGGAAAACGATGATTGATGTTGTTCGAAAAGTGGCTTCAGAACTGGCAATTCCGTTCACAGTAGGTGGAGGCATCCGCACGTTAGAAGACATCAAAGAAACGTTACGAAACGGTGCGGATAAAGTTTCGCTTAATTCTGCTGCTGTTAAAAGGCCAGAATTGGTCACGGAGGGCGCAGACTATTTTGGAAGTCAATGTATTGTCGTAGCCATCGATGCCCGCTACGATGAAGAACAAGAAACTTGGGTTGTCTATACGCATGGAGGACGTACAGCTACTGAGTGGAAGGTTACCGATTGGGCCAAAGAAGCGGTCCGGCTGGGAGCGGGAGAAATCCTGTTAACATCGATGAACCAGGATGGAGAAAAGACTGGATTCGATCTTCCACTATTAAAAGCTGTACAGGAAGTCGTACAAGTGCCTGTCATTGCATCTGGTGGTGCAGGTTCGAGCGAACATTTCTATGAAGTATTCACAGAAGTGGATGCAGACGCGGCTTTAGCAGCCTCCATTTTTCACTACAAAGAAACATCAGTCGAGAATGTTAAAGCTTATTTAAGCGAGAAAGGAGTCGTCGTACGATGAACATAGATGACATTAAATTTGATGAAAAAGGGCTCGTCCCTGCCATTGTGCAAGACGCCCGTTCAAAAGCAGTACTTACACTTGCTTATATGAACGAAGAATCATTGAAAAAAACACTGGAATTGAAAGAGACGGTCTTCTATAGCCGCTCCCGTCAAGAGCTTTGGCATAAAGGAGAGACCTCTGGAAATACACAATCTGTCACTGACCTTCGATACGATTGTGACCAGGATGCTTTACTCGTAGAAGTTGTTCCAGCAGGCCCAGCCTGTCATAAAGGAAACTATAGCTGCTTCTCAGACTCTTTAATGAAAGAAGAATCAGTGGTGGAAGAAAACCGCTATCAGATTCTCGACAAACTTCAAGAAGTTCTCGCAGAACGAAAATCAACGCTGCCTGAAGGTTCTTACACAGCACAGTTGTTCCAAGAAGGTGTCGATCGAATTGCGAAGAAAATTGGGGAAGAGGCTGGAGAAGTCATCATCGCTGCTAAAAATGATGATCCGGAAGAAATGGCCCTGGAATCTGCCGATTTATTATTCCATCTTCTATTACTATTAACGGATCGAAATGTTCCACTTGATAACGTATTATCCGTGCTTGAACGACGCCATTCATAAAAACATGACATATTTCTCCTATTTCTAAAGGCTTATCTATGTTATACTCCATTATTAGTGAGATTTGTTACGGAAATAGGGGGACAGTCATGACGACATCACTAAACAGCTCAGCAGCTGAAGAGAACTCAAACATCATACCATTCATACCGTCAGGAAAATTCTACTTTTCCCACGGTATACAAGCCTTCCATAAACGTCGTTTTAACGCTGCTGTCAAATGGCTGAAAAAAGCAATCGAAACTTCTCCAGATGAGCCCTTGTATCCATGCCAACTTTCCGTAGTCTACACGGAAGTTGGTTCTTATCATGCTGCGAATCAATTATTAACAGAAGTATTAGCGAGGTTCGGGAAAGAGTATGTCGACTGCTATTACTTGATGGCTAATAATTATGCGCACCTGGGCTTATTAAATGATGCAAAAAAATATGTGGAGACATATTTGGATCAGCAGGAAGATGGCGAGTTTGAGGAAGCTGCAAACCAATTACTGGAGATGCTGGACTCGCTTGATGAAAATGAGGATGATGAGGATGAATGGGCTTTCGATGATGAAGATGATCTCCTGATTTATCAGGAAACTGCTTTTTACCATCTTGAACACGAGGAGTGGGATCAAGCCCTTACTGTTCTCCATGAAATGATGCAATTGTTTCCAGATTTCAAACTGGCTAAACATAAATATGCATACGCCTTGTTCATGAGCGGTGAGAAACAAGAAGCTATCGATATTGAACAAGAATGGCTGGATAAAGATCCTGCGAACATTCAAAGTCATGTGAATCTGGCTACTTTCTTTTTGAAGCAAGGTTTAAAAGAAGAAGCTCAAGTTCATATCGATCTGCTTAAAAATGTTTTTCCAATGCATGAGCAACAAAAACTGGCGGTTGCAGAAACTCTGGCCCGCGCCGGACTGTATCAAGAGGCGGTCGAGCGTTTTAGTGCACTAGGGGATAAACAGGTCGTTCGCCGGAGAGTCTATTATAAATGGTACAGTATTGCTGCCTATCATACGGGAAATCCATCAAAAGCTTTGAACCTTTGGGAAAAAGGCTGCAAGCAATTTCCGACATTGAGTAAGGAAGGCGGTCCTTGGATCGAGCAGTAAGCTGGTCCTGGTGCTTCCGCTTTCTTTTTTTATGTCTAGTTCCGAGGGGCAGTCCTTCGCGACATAAGCAATCCTACTCTGTGGCAAATACCGCCACGACGTAGTTTTGCTTATGCGTGTCAGGTCTCCCAGCCCCTCTCCACTTTTCGTTTTAAGCACATTAATGGACGGTTTTCGTATGATTTACTATGATATGTACATGAAATAACAACTTAGATAAAGGTAGTTGTAAGGAGTGATAACGAATGACTGAAGATCGTATTTATGACGTAATTATCGCAGGTGCCGGTCCTGCAGGAATGACTGCTGCTGTTTACACATCTCGTGCCAATCTCGATACGTTGATGATTGAACGTGGAGTGCCAGGCGGCCAAATGGCAAACACAGAAGATGTCGAAAACTACCCTGGATATGAAAGTATTCTTGGACCGGATCTATCTAATAAAATGTTTGAACACGCTAAAAAATTCGGTGCAGAGTATGCATACGGAGATATTAAAGAAATCATAGATGGAAAAGAATATAAAACCGTAAAAGCAGGTAACAAAGAGTACAAGGCTCGTACGGTTATTATTACTACTGGTGCTCAGTATAAAGAACTTGGTGTTCCAGGTGAGAAAGAGCTTGGCGGACGCGGAGTCTCTTATTGCGCTGTATGTGATGGTGCCTTTTTCCGTAATAAAGAACTCGTTGTCGTTGGCGGCGGAGATTCTGCAGTAGAAGAAGGGGTTTATTTAACACGCTTTGCAAGCAAGGTGACGATCGTTCACCGTCGTGATGAGCTGCGTGCTCAGAAAATTCTTCAAGATCGTGCATTTGATAATGAAAAAATCGACTTCATCTGGGATACCACGGTTAAGACCATTAACGAAAAAGATGGGAAAGTCGGAAGTGTAACCTTATACAACAAGAAAACGGATGAAGAATACGATTTCAAAACTGACGGTACGTTCATCTATATCGGTATGATTCCACTTAGCACACCGTTTGAAAGTCTTGGAATCACAAATGAACAAGGGTATATCGAAACAGACGAAAAAATGGAAACAAAAGTACCTGGCGTTTTTGCGGCTGGAGACATCCGTGAAAAAGAGTTGCGCCAAATTGTAACTGCTACAGGTGATGGCAGTATTGCTGCCCAATCTGCACAGCACTATATTGAGAATCTTCTTGAAGAATTAAAAACGGTCAAAAATTAAAAGTCATTACATTTTAACGCTGCTGTAACACGGATGAAATATTCATCGGTTAAAATGAAAGTGATTAATTGACCCCCTTTTAATAGATAGATCTCTATTAGCACAGGTGCTTATCACCTGTGCCTTTTTTTGTGCTTTTTGAAAGGAGTCAATCATAATATTGTAGGCTTCCGTATATTCATTGTATAATGGGTAAAGATGCCCTCTAGATAGAAAATGAGGTGACAGCCTTGCAACGTGTATCAAACTGTATTTTAAGAGTAAATGATCAAGTATTAATGTTGAAAAAACCAAGAAGGGGCTGGTATGTAGCTCCTGGCGGAAAGATGGAATCGGGAGAAAATATTAAAGATTCCGCGATCCGTGAATTTGAAGAGGAAACTGGACTTCTCATTGAAAAACCAGAGTTGAGAGGATCCTTCACGTTTGTCATGCGGGAGGAACAGCAGACAAAGGAAGAGTGGATGATGTTTACTTTTTACAGCACATCTTATTCAGGTGATTTATTAGAAGAAA
>NZ_JRNX01000239.1 GCF_000786645.1 Halobacillus sp. BBL2006 | reverse complement strand
TTTCTTTTTATTTTTACGCTTTTTCCAACGTTCGATGTGAATCGTACTTGGCTGATAATCGTCTGAAGCCCGTATATCCGTGTTCGAAGCCTTCATGAAGGACCAGGCTAATAAGAACATGATAAAGATTAATGGGAACCCTCCAACGATACTAGCTGTTTGTAGCGTGTCCAGTCCTCCTAGGAACATAAGCGCTAAAGGCATTAGGCAGAGAGCGAATGCCCAGAAAAGACGGTTCCATCGTAAGGGCTCTCCTTCAACATTCTTCTGAACAACAGAAGCAAGAATGTAGGAAGAAGAATCAAATGTTGTCGCTAAGAAGATAATCGCTAATACAGTAAAGACCAGCACCATGAACTTCGCAAGCGGAAGCTGATTGATAATCTCAATGATTGTGGCTGGTGCCCCATTATCACTCATGAAAGTGACTACATCCAATCCTCCCGACAGCTGCAGGTACAAGCCGAAGTTCCCCATGATTCCGAAGAAAAGGATACATCCGACGGTACCATAAATGATCGTACCTAAAATCATCTGGCGTATCGTTCGTCCTCTAGAAATTCTTGCAACGAACAATCCGACAAATGGTGCATACACAAGCCACCATGCCCAGTAGAAGATCGTCCAGGACTCTGGAAAGCCTGTTTCTTCAAATTGCGCGAAATTACCAAATGGCTCCAACCATGTCGCCATTTTGAAGAAATTGTCCACCATGATTCCCAGTCCATTAATCGTCGTTTCACTGATGAATAAAGTTGGACCAAATATAAAGACGAAAACTAAAATAAATATCGCCAGCCAAATATTAATATCACTGAGTACTTTGATTCCGCGCTTTAATCCGGAATAGGCACTGATAGCGAAGATCAAGGTACAAAGAAGCATAATGGCTGCTTTCATTCCGAGGTTTGCTGGAAGACCAGTCAAATCTTTCACACCTTCAGCAATCATCGGAGTTCCAAGGGCTAAAGTCGTTCCAGCCCCTCCAAGTAATCCGAACATAAATAACACATCAATAACATTTCCCAAAGGACCGTCCACAGAGTCTCCGAGCACCGGACGAACAGCTTCACTTACCTTAAGTACAGGTTTTTTCCGCACATAATAAAAGTACGCGATAGGCAAGGCTGGTAACGTATAAATGGCCCAGGCGATCGGACCCCAGTGGAAAATACCATAGGCGGTTGACCAACGGATTGCCTCTTTCGACTCAGGAGTCAAGCCAAACGGTGGTCCCTGATAATAATATGCCCACTCAATGACACCCCAGTAGAGGATACTTGAACCTATTCCAGCCGCAAATAACATTGCCGCCCACGAGAATGTATTGAATTCAGGTTTTTCTCCTTCGTCCCCAAGTTTGATTGAACCATTCTTACTGAAGGCTACATAAATTAAAAATGCCAAAATAACGATTCCCATAATCATGTAAAGAGCACCAAAATTCCCTGTCATGAACGTGTTCGCCTGTGAAACGAACTCCTTTCCTGCTTCAGGAAATATAATTAGGGGCAGAGTTACTCCTAAAAGTAAAACCAAAGCGCCGATAAACGTCGGCCAGTCAATTAATCTTGTCTTCATTTCAAAATCATCCTTTCTTCGACCTAAGTTCTTTTTAGTTTGTACGTATTTCATAAGTAAATGCAGTGTTCGAGGATTTAATCTGGGGAGGTGTCCTTAAGAGCACAAAGCCCATTTTAACAATTGTATAGACAGGGGACAAATCGTCTATGTATAGGTGATACCCTATTTAATATGAAAATATATCTTCAACCGAAAAAAAGACACAAATCTTGTCATATATCGACAAAATACTAGTAATGTGCCTCATTTGCTTTAAAAACAAAGCTGGACATAGTTAAACCATGGTAAACCTTAAGAAATGAGATATCCCTATAAAAAACCGGGAACAGTGGAAATTTCACATGCTCCCGGTTTCATAAACCGACATTTATACCTATATGAAGAAAAGCCATGGAAGGATCATAGGAATCATAATGATGATAGTGACAATAAGCCAGGCGCTAGGATTGTCACTTTTCAACTGTTTCCAATATGACATCCCCCATGCCATGATCAGCAATAGAGTCACAATGATACTGCGCAAATGAAGTTCTCCATCTTTATTGTTCATAAAGATGTACACAGCCCCCTCTGCGATGATCAATATCCCTACTAACACATTGAATACATGGGTGAATAATTTACTCATCTATTCCACTCCTCTAAGAGTAGGTTTACTGTAATGAATATCCTTTCCAAGTATAGTACATTCTTATCCGTTTTTGAATAAAAGAAACCCAGCCAATCCCCTCTCCCTGGCTGAGTCAATATTGATTAAGTAAGTTTTCAAGATTAGTGGTCATTTCACGCGTAGGTCGATCACGTCTTAGAACTCTCCAATGATTTTCGTATATGTAGACCTCTAACAGAGTCGTGCTTCGACTAGATAATTTTAAAGCTCCCTGCACATCGCTTTTTATCTCTGTTTCATCAGCTTTAGGAGAATTTTTCAAAGCATCTAACAAGTTTCTTATTTCCTTCTCTTTATCAATCTGAGTGGTCTTTCTATGTTCATCAAGATTCACATAGGTCATAGTCAACGGACGCTCATAGTCCAGCCAATCATAAGGAGTTACGGAATCCTGATTAAATACGACCGGGTTGAAAAAATAACGATGGTCCATATAAAAGACTGCAGCTAAAATAATCACGCCTACTCCCAATAGGTAAATAAATTTCTTCGCCATATTTTCCACCTCATTAATCACTTTCAATCCTGCTAAATTAGGTATTAAACGGATAAATGATAGATAATATTTGTTTAAACTTTATAACATTCTTTTATTAATAGCGCTCTATATAATTATACGAATGAAGAATAGGAATAGTTTCATGATTATACAAAAAATGTTTATTCTCTATTTCTCTAGGTAATGTTTTAAGAGAGAGTAATGAGGAAGGTGGATATGTATGAGTGATACATTTGTAAGTTTTGTTTTTGACGATGATGGTTACTTCCCTAACCATCCTTATTTACCTGCAATGATCTACCGGCAATTCTTGAAAGGAACGATTGACGATTATGAAAAATTATTGCGTGAAAATCGATGGTCCAATACATGGGTGGGAGATATTTTCTATTATCATCACTACCACAGTCGAACACATGAAACCCTTTCTGTTTTGCAGGGAGCGGCGACGCTGATTCTTGGAGGACCAAACGGTAAAGTGGTTGACGTTGAACAGGGAGATGTACTAATTCTACCAGCAGGAGTCGCCCATAAAAATCAAGGAGCCACCGAGGACTTTCAAGTGATGGGAGCTTATCCTTTCGGTGAGTCTTTTGATTTGAAAACAGGAGAAAAACATGAGTATGAACAAGCATTAAAAGAAATACCTAAAGCCTTGTTTCCAAAAGCGGATCCTGTGTTAGGCGAAAATGGTACGCTTATGGAAGTATGGAACTCTTGAATAAAAATAAGATGAAAACCACAAGCTGTCTGTCCACAATAAACTAGGACAGACAGCTTGTTAAATTTTCTTATAAAATCCGATGGCACTCCCGGTGAATCCATAATGCTTATAGATTTCGTGTGTGTCTTCCCTTTCGCTACGGTTTCCGCTATTCAGCATGAGCGTTTTTGCATTTCTGAATTTTGCCCACGTTTCAGCTTGTTCCATTAATGCCCTGCCAATTCCTTCTCCTTGCTTGCTCTCATCTACCACAAAGGCGATCACCCGGACATGCGGATCGTCTGTATGATAAGCTACACTGTAAGTCATTCCAATCATCCCCACACATTCTTTCTCTTCTTCAAATACATAGGTCATATAATCATCATGTTGAAGAATAGTATGCATACGTTTGTACATTTCTTCTTCTTTAGATGGGTAGCCTAACGTCTTCATAAGCCTTGATAAATCTGCTGCATCTTTCTTTTCTGCTGCCCTGATCATTATTATCCCTCCTTTAAAAAAGACTTGCAGGTAAGCATCCCTGCAAGTCTTTTTTAAGAACTTTACTGTTTAGCTTTTTCCTGCTTTCGAAGCTCCACCCTCCGGATTTTACCTGATGTGGTTTTAGGAAGTTCATCGATGAATTCTACCTTCCTCGGATATTTATAAGGAGCTGTCAGTTCTTTCACATGGTCTTGAAGTTCTTTGACAAGTCCTTCACTTTTCTCATAACCATCTTGCAGCACGATGAACGCTTTGACGATATTCCCTCTGACTTCATCAGGGCTTGCCACCACGGCACATTCCTGAACGGCCGAGTGTTTCACAAGTGCATCTTCTACTTCAAATGGACCTATAGTATAGCCGGAGCTAATGATGATATCATCACTTCGTCCTTCAAACCAAAAATAACCGTCTTCATCCTTAGTCGCCTGGTCACCCGTCACATAATAATTTCCACGCTGGGCCATCTTCGTCCGCTCAGGATCCTTAAAGTACTCCTTGAATAACGCAGGTGTATCTAGATGTACAGCGATATCCCCTACTTCTCCAGCTTCTACCGGTGCCCCCATTTCATCAATGATTTCTACCTGGTTGCCAGGAGTAGGACGTCCCATTGATCCTGGACGTACTTCCATATCCTTCATAATTCCGACAAGTAGAGTGTTTTCCGTCTGCCCATAACCGTCACGAACTGTTACATTGAAATGATTTCTGAAAGTATCGATCACTTCCCTATTCAAGGGTTCGCCAGCTGAGACAGCACTATGAAGTCCTGACAATTTATACTCATCAAGATTATCAACTTTGGCCATTAAACGATATTCTGTTGGCGTACAGCACAACACGTTAACATCATGCTGATCCATAAGGCTCAAGTACTTTTTAGGATCAAATTTACCTTGATAAACAAGGCCTTTAGCACCTGTCCCTAATACAGATAAGAAAGGGCTCCATATCCACTTTTGCCAACCAGGTCCTGCTGTAGCCCAAACGGTATCACCATCTTGAATGGCAAGCCATTTATCGGCTGCTGTCTTTAAGTGTGCAAACCCCCAGCCATGTGTATGTACGACTCCTTTAGGATTTCCTGTTGTCCCGGATGTATAGGATAAGAAAGCCATATCTTCCCTGCTCGTATCAGCTAATTCGAGAGTTTCATCATAATCCTCCATAAGGGCATCTAAATCCTGCCAGCCTTCTTTAGAACCTCCAACAGAAAATTTATGCAGCTGATCCAGCTCCTTAACTCCGTTAAACTGATCGGTAAATGGATGATAACTTACCACTGCACGTACCTCTCCATGATTAATTCGATACTGCAAATCCTTCGTTCTTAACATTTCAGAGCTAGGAATGACGACCAGCCCTGCCTTCAATGCTGCGCTATACACTTGATAGGCCTCTATTAAGCGTGGAATCATCACAAGTACTTTGTCACCTTTTTTAAGGCCACTGCCCAAGAAAGCGTTTCCAATTTTGTTCGCATCGCTTATGAGCTGATCGTATGTAATCTCTTTCTGATCGCCGGACTCATTCAACCATAATAAAGCTTTTCGATTCCCATCTCCGACATATTTCTCAACCTCTGACATTACATTATACTTTTCGGGAGCAATCAATTCTTCACGGTCCATTTTCTTTGCCTCCTCTAAAATTGAGCGACTGTTCAGTTTGTAGCATCATCATTATAACAAATTTTCTAAATTATTTAAATACTTTTTGTTTCATAAGGGCAATACTATTGAATAATGTAAATTGACAGATAATTTAAACATCATGTAAGATAAAATAAACCGAAATTGAGGAAGTGTTCTCATGCGAGTAAGAACGAAGACAATACCGAACCTTTTACTACTGCTGTCGTTCATGATCTTGCTTTTGTTTTTGATTATTTCATTCTTCACTAAAAACTACAATTATTCTGTAGCGTCCTTAGTTACAATAGGACTTATTAATACTTCGATGTTATTCGGAATGTTTCCTATAAGATCAGCTCAAAAAAATAGAAAGAAAGCCATCAGAATTCGTAAATTCTGATGGCTTTCTTTCTTTAAACGTTCAACTTTTTATCATCCAAGGCTTTTCCAGAACAAAGGTTCAAAATGATTAGGCCAGACGCTTAAAGTTCTCACCAAGAATCTCATTCATGGAATGTACAGTAATAAACGCCTGTCTGTCTACATTTGTCATATATTTTTTTAGTCGAGTATAATCTTTACGGTTCAAAATAGTCGTAATAACTTCTTTATCTTCTTGATTAAATGCGCCTTTCGCATGGTGAATCGTAGCTCCACGCCCTAATTGGTGAACAATAAAGTTCCGTACTTGTTCACTCTCCTGGCTAATAATGACAATCTCTTTATTATTATCAAATTGCTGCAGCGTGTAGTCAATCACTAAACCATTCAAAATGACACCAAAGAAGGCATACATACCAACAGCTGGACCGAAAATGAAAATAGAAGAAACAGCAATGGCGATATCAGAGAATAATACACCTTTTCCTACATCAACAGAAAAGTATTTATGAAGAATCATTGCAATAATGTCAGTTCCACCTGTAGAGGCTCCCTGATGAAATACTATGGCCATACCGGATGCAGCGATAATTTGACCAATAATCAACTGAATAAGGATGTCATTACTCAATGCCTCTTGCATAGGAAAATAGGTTTCAAGACCCCAAACCATAAAAGATAATGCAAAACTTGCATAGATCGTTTTGGCACCAAATTGGAATCCTAAAAAGATAATACCGACGACAAACAAGATAATGTTCAAGATGAGCATGATCAACCCTAAGGATAGATCAGGCATTACTTTATTCAAAACGATGGAAAGACCACTCACTCCACCTGTTGCTAAATCGTTCGGAGATAAGAAGAAATGGACGTTAACCGCCACCGCCAGAGCTCCGATATTCATTAGTAGAAATGACCATAATTTCTTAAGCATCAGAAAACCTCCTTCTTTCGAAAATTGCAAGATTGTGTCGAACAAATTTTTAGTACAATCGGGATTATAGAGCCCTTATGAGCGTTTGTAAACAGGTTTGCATGTAAAAAAATATTTTATTTTTTGTAAGCGATTGAAGGCTTAATATTCACATAATTCACCGAATTGTTATTCTTTATTTTATTGAGTACGGTACACGCTATTTTATAGTTTAAATAAATGAGGACCAATTAGAATATTATAGCTATTCAACAAACGTGCAGTATTCTGTAAGACTCAATTTCGAGAGGTTTGTCAGCCTGTTTCCTTTTCTTGGGGCAGAATTGGAGGACCTGGAAATCACTCGCTTTCCGTGGGCATGTGGTGAGCTTCC
>NZ_JRNX01000238.1 GCF_000786645.1 Halobacillus sp. BBL2006 | reverse complement strand
TGGAAGTCCAAATAAAGCTGTGGCCACTGTCTCGAACAAAGCTCAGTCTGAAATCTATCGTGTTAACATCGAGTGGGTGGAGGGTGAAGGATACAAGCCTACCCAGCTGGAAGTATTGAATACGAACCCTTATAAATAATTATAGCTTTAGAGAGGAAGTATTAGCATGACAATCGGAATCATAGGAGCAATGGACGAAGAAATCGAACTACTTCAAAGTAAAATGGAAGTCACAAATAGACAGGAAATAGCTGAAATCCTCTTTATTGAGGGGAAACTTCATGGTAAAGAGGTTGTATTATTGAAGTCAGGGATCGGAAAAGTCAATGCAGCAATGTCAACAACCATCTTGCACGAAAGATATGACGTTGATACTGTCATAAACACTGGTTCTGCAGGCGGCTTCGCGAAGGACCTTGAAGTTGGCGATGTTGTAATTTCTAACTACGTCACTCACCACGACGTTGATGTTACGGCATTCCAATATGAATATGGACAAGTTCCAGGAATGCCAAGCATGTACCCGGCCGATGAAACATTAATTAATCAAGCGATGGAAGCTGTAGAGAATACAAATGCCAAAGCGAAGAGGGGAATCATCGCTACTGGAGATTCTTTTATGCAGGAAGAGTCACGGGTGAATTTTGTAAGAGGTAAATTCCCGGAAATGATTGCGGCTGAAATGGAGGCAGCAGCGATTGCTCAAGTTTGCTATAAGTATGGCACACCATTTGTTGTTATTCGTGCCCTCTCAGATATTGCAGGTAAGGAATCCTCCGTTTCTTTCGAAGAGTTTCTGCCAAAAGCGGCAGAAAACGCTGCAGTTATGATTATGTCTATGGTGAGTTCCCTCAACTGATAATAATTACCATCTTCTGCGAATAGATCTTATGTTAAAATACTAGTTGTGCAGGAGGTGGAGATCATTGAAATCTACCGAATCGGTTGAAAAAAAGATTAAAGACTATAATCGCTTCATTTTGACTCTATTAATCTTTTCAACCTATTTATATGCAGGAACATTGATCAGTATTTTTGAATATCAAACGAGATTACATTTTTATTTATACCCGCTAATTTTGATTGGGTTAGGAACGGCTTTTATGTTAATCCTTAAGGTTAAGAAATGGCGGCAGGTTTTATCGGAATAGCTCCAATGGAGCCACTACTTCTTCAGGTAGTGGCTCTTTTTATAAACTTTTTCCTTGTTTACTCTGTTTATAGAATTCATGAAAAATCTTCATGAGGGCTCTTTTTTCTATACGTGATACATAGCTCCGGGAAATGCCTAACTCTTTGGCAATCTCTCTTTGTGTCTTTTCTTCAGTCTGATTCAATCCATAACGAAAGATAATGACTTCCTTTTCGCGATCGTCTAAAATTGTGATAAAGTCTTTGATTTTTTCAAGTTCCATATGGAGCTGAATTTCTTCGACGATATCTACAACATCCGCTTGTAATATGTCGAGTAAATTGAGCTCATTTCCTTCTTTATCGTGCCCGATAGGATCTTGAAGGGAGACATCCTTGTTAGTTTTTTTAGTACTGCGTAAATGCATCAATATCTCGTTTTCGATGCAACGAGCCGCATAAGTTGCAAGTTTGGTGCCTTTCCCTAGAGAATAGCTTTCAATCCCTTTGATCAACCCGATTGTTCCGATTGAGATTAAATCTTCAAAGTCTTCCTTCGTATTTTCAAATTTTTTCACGATATGAGCGACCAGGCGTAAGTTATGTTCGATTAACGTATTCCTTGCTTCTTGACTGCCCTCTTGCATTAGTTTGAGTTGCTTCGCTTCTTCTTCAGAGGAAAGAGGGTTCGGGAAGGCCTGATTTTTCACGTAAGACATGAACCATAAGGATTCTTTGAAAAAATACAGGATCGAAGCGATTAGACTGCTCATGGGACGTGCACCTCCTCAAGTGTTAGGCAAATGCCCACATCTCATACTTATGTAGAAAAATGAGGTCCTGTGCTTGTTCAAGTAGAAAAAAGCTTGTAGAAATAAAAAAGCATGACTCACAAATGGAGTCATGCTTTTCATTATTTAGAAGACTGATTTTGTTTTTCTTCAGCCCGGAGAGCGGTTGAATAATCATCTTTCACGCTTTTATCCCATAAGGGAACTCCGCTCCGGTAGGCTGCTCGGGAAATCATATGTCCTGAAACAGGGGCTGTCAGCAATACGAATAATATGCCGAGCAGCAGCTTTCCACTTATAATATCATGTTCGGTATAGAGGAAAAGAAATGCACCAATCATAATTCCTGCTACACCTAGAGTTGAACTCTTTGTAGCTGCATGTAACCTTGCATACACATCAGGGAATCGGAGGATCCCGATGGAGCCTGAAAGGATAAAGAATGTCCCTGCAAGCAACGAGATGCATATTAGGATATCGAACAGTAAATTAATCCATGTCCCGCTCAATGATAACACCCTTTTCTAAGAATTTCGCCAAGGCTACAGTTCCGATGAACAACAAAATCCCAATTAGCAAAATGACGTCGTTGAACTTTGTTGTAACAAGCAGAATGGCGATCAGTCCTGCTAGTGCCATCAGATTGATTCCGATGATATCTAAGGCGACTGCACGATCAGGGTTCGTTGGTCCGAAAATAGCCCTGTACAATAAGATCAGAACGGAGACAGAAACACCTACGATTGATATAAGAGAAGTGTATTCGATCAGCGACTGGGTGATATCTAAGATGTGATCCATTATCGAGTCACCTCCATAATCGCTTTTTCAAACGTTTCCTTTATGTCATTAATGGATTGCTCTACGTCTGGGATATCCATCGCATGGATGTAAATTTTCGAATGATCTTCACTAACCGCTATCGACAATGTCCCCGGGGTCAATGTAATCAAGTTTGCAAGTAAAGTGATTTCAAAATTGCTTTTTAATTCAATGGGTAGAGCGAATATTCCCGGCTGAATATCAAGCTTAGGCTTGTAGACCAGTTTCACAATATCAATGTTGGAAAGTACAAGCTCTCGAATGAACAATAGAATCAATTTTATAAACTTCCATACACGTTTCATATAAAAAGAATCAGGGATGAAACGCTGCAGGATGAAAAGGAGTCCAATTCCTAATAAGTAGCCGATGAAAAATGTAGAAAATGCATAGCTCTCACTAAGGAACATCCACATGACTGCAATGATAATGTTTATTACAATTTGTAAAGGCATCAGCTTCTACTCCTTTAGCACAGAATCGATGTAGATTTCCGGGTTCATCAAGTAATCTGCAATAGATTGTATGGAAGGATAAAACCACTCAGCTCCAACCCCAAGCAGAATCGATAAGGTTAAAAGTCCTGCCACAGGCCAAGCCATCCTATTGCCTCTTTGTCTTCGCTCAGGATAGGAGAGTTCTGTTTTTTCCCCCCAAAAACCACGGATAAAGATGCGGATCATCGAGAATAAGATGAGTAAGCTCGATAGCAGTGCCACAATTACTATAATGATCTCTTCTTGAGCTAAACTGCCGCGAAGGAGCAGCAGCTTCCCAATAAAACCACTAAATGGCGGGATTCCAGCTAATACAAGGCTAGCTACAAAGAAAAGCCAGCCAAGTAGAGGATAATGGTGAATCAATCCTCCCATTTTCCTCAAATCAGATGTGCCTGCCACATAGACAATCGCACCGATAAGTAGGAAAAGTACACCTTTGATAATCATGTCATGAACGAGGTAATAAATCGTTCCACTGATTGATTCTACAGAGAATAGCCCAATCCCCATAAGCATGAATCCTACAGCAGGGATGATATTATAAGCGATTACAAGCTTGACATTGTTTGTGGACAAGGCACCGATCACACCAAATAGCATCGTTAATCCAGCAAGATAAATGAATAGAGTGTGAGTGAGCTCAACATCTTGATTAAATATTAATGTAAATGTTCGCAGAATCGAATAGATTCCTACCTTAGTCAATAGAGCGCCAAATAGAGCCGACACGACTGGATTCGGTGAAATATAAGGTCTTGGAAGCCAATAATAAAGTGGAAAGACCGCAGCCTTCGTAGCAAAGACGAAAAAGAACATGATGGCAATCGTTGTCAGGACCCCTCGCTGCTCCACTTCTTGAACGCGTTCAGCGATTTGCGCCATATTGACCGTTCCCACGACAGAATAGAGAAATGAGATCGTAGTAACAAACAGCATGGAAGAGAAGAGGTTAATTAATACATACTTCAATGATTCTCTCAGCTGAGCTTTTCCATTTCCCAAAACGATTAGACCATAGGAAGCCATTAATAGTACTTCAAAGAAAACGAATAAGTTGAATAAATCTCCTGTAAGGAATGCACCGCTGACCCCAGCAATGAGCATGAAGAAGAATGTGTAAAAATAGAAACTCTCTTGTTGATCTGAAAGAGACTTAGGTGCAAAAAACACGCAAGCGACAGCTACGATATTCGTCGTAAGAACGAGTGTCATTGATAACATATCGCCTACAAGAATAATGCCGTAAGGGGCAGCCCAGTCACCTGTCTCCAGGACTAAGGAACCTTGTCCTTTAACTTGTAGGAAAATCCAGCCGACTAAAAGAAGGTGGATGACAGCAAAAGCTTGAGATGAAGCTCTTACAAGTGTTCTTTTTTTAGGGATGAAAGCTGCTAGAATTCCAGCTAGCAGCGGTAAGATTATTGGTAGAACTACTAAATTACTCATAATCGGTACCTCTCAATTGCTCCATATTATCAGTTCCATTAATCTTCGATGCTCTATAAGCTAATACAAGCAATAAACTTGTCACACCAAAGCTGATTACGATTGAAGTCAAAATCAAAGCTTGCGGAAGTGGATCAGTATAACTCTCTACCCCTTCAGTCAAAATCGGTGGAGCCCCATTTTCCCCAGTCTCAAGTCCACCCATTGTAAGAATGAACAGGTGAGCCCCATGAGAAATGAGTCCAGTTCCAATTATAATACGCAGCATTTGCTTCTGAAGGAGGTTGTAGATTCCTGTAGTGAACAGAATTCCCGCTAGAATGGCCATGATTAATTCCATTGATTAATCCTCCTCCTTATTTCCACGTAAACGAACGAGGCCAAAGATTGCCATGGCCGCAATTCCGAGAACGACGATTTCGAATAGGGTATCCAAACCACGGAAGTCAACAAGAATAACGTTGACAATATTGTCTCCCCCTCCAAGAGAGTGGGATTTTTCAATAAAGTAGCTGGAAATGGAATCAAACCATTTACTGCTGTGAGAAGAAATGGCGACCATGGTCATTAGAGCACCAAACCCAATTGAAATGACAAGGTTCAGTGTTCTTGAACTAGCTGTCTCATCCTTTTTCCTTAACTTAGGCAGGTGATAGAAAACTAGCAAGAATAATGCAACGGTTACCGTTTCGATAATCAACTGGGTCAGAGCAAGATCGGGTGCTCTGAACAATACGAAAAGCATGGATAATCCATAGCCTACTACTCCCAAAATCAATATTGCCGTAATTCGGTTGTTTGTAATAATCGTTCCTATTGCCGCAATGAACATCATAATGGCGACGAATACGGCTGGAAGTGAAACTCTTGATAGGTTATCAGTATTAATTGCGAATCCGCCTGTCATAGCCATGAAAGCGAATGTGACTACAATGATCGCAGCTAGTATTAAACGAACATAGCGACCTAGAGAACCGTTCATATAACCTTTGGTTACTTTTTCTGAGTACGTCTCCAAACGATCAACGGTACCATCGTAGAACTTGTTCATACTTAGCACACCTGGTACAAATCGATAAACAGGCTGCCACACCTTTCTTGACAAGACTAAGATCGTACCGAAAACCAGAACTGTTAACGACATGATCAATGGTGTGGAAAGGCCATGCCAGAATTTAATGTGCTTTTCAATCTCAACTCCTTTAACGGCTGAGGCCGCGTGAGCGATGAATGGCTCGTTTACCAACTGAGGGAATAAGCCGATAATGATCACTCCAAGAACAAGAATCATAGGAGAAATCAGCATCCCGATCGGCGCTTCATGTGGTTTCTTAGGAAGCTCCTCTACTTTTGAAGTGCCACGGAATGTACCGAAGAAAAAGTACATGGAATAAACAAAAGTGAAGATACTGCCGAACACTGCCAAGTAAGGCAGTATCGTTTGCAAAATCCCTTTGAACCCTTCATTAGTGACATCTAGATGTAAAGCAGCGTCGAAGAATAATTCTTTACTGTAGAATCCATTTAAAAATGGAAGTGGAACACCTGCCATTGAGAACGAAGCGAAAATGGCTAATGTCGCTGTAATTGGAAGGAATGTCATTAATCCTCCAAGTTTTCGAATGTCCCTTGTACCTGTTTCGTGATCTACAATACCTGCGATCATGAACAAGCTTCCTTTAAAAGTAGCATGGTTCAGAATATGAAAGACGGCCGCAAATACAGCTACTTTTGTCCCGAACCCTAGCATAGCCATGATCATCCCTAATTGACTGATGGTTGAAAACGCTAGGATACCTTTCAAGTCTGTTTGTCTAACAGCCATATAAGATCCCCAGCATAATGTGATGATTCCCATCGTAGAAACGATAATGAAAAACCAATCATTAGAAGAAAGCATAGGGGAGTATCGTGCCACTAAGTAAAGTCCCGCTTTTACCATGGTAGCAGAGTGTAGATAAGCACTTACGGGTGTAGGTGCTTCCATTGCATCCGGCAGCCAGATATGGAAAGGAAACTGTGCTGATTTCGTAAAAGCTCCTAAAAGCAGCAAACACAAAATTAATGGAAAGAACTCACTATTCAAAATGAGCTGCTGTTGGCTGATCATTTCCTGAATACTTGTCGTGTTCGTTAACACCGTCATGAACACTAGAGCACCTAACAGGCTCAATCCCCCAAATACCGTTATAAGCATAGACTTCAATGCGCCGTAACGTGACTCTTTCTTATAATTCCAATAACCGATAAGTAAAAATGAGGATAAAGAAGTGAACTCCCAAAAAGTATAAAGAACGAAGACATTGTCAGATAATACAACACCTAGCATCGATCCCATGAAAATCAGGAAATACACATAAAAATGTCCCAGTTGCTCCGATTTATGTAAGTAAAAAATCGAATAAAAAGCAACTAGGGCACCAATCCCGCTAATTAATAAAGCAAATAATAAGCTGAGACCATCTAGATAGAAAAGGACATTCATATCTAGTGAAGGTATCCAAGCATACTCTCTAGTTACAGGTTCAAATCCATGCCCTAAATAACGAGCGAAATAAATAAACACAATCACGGGAACAATTGTTACAAAGTACCCTGTGTGAACGCTATGTTTCCATTTACTCAAAAATGGTATGATCATCGCAATGATGAAAGGCAATAATACAGCCACCAACATGTGGATTTTTCCTCCCTCGACAAAAAGTTTCAAATTTCTATATTAAAGTTTATTCAAACAGTCTATAGACTCAATTGTAATCAAAAAAAGGGCTAACATTCAACTGTCTGACATCGGTGAACAGGCACAACGGCCATTATTTAGTATTCCCTATTAAATAAGAAGAGACACTACAAAAAACAGATTAAAAAAAACATAAAA
>NZ_JRNX01000237.1 GCF_000786645.1 Halobacillus sp. BBL2006 | reverse complement strand
TTTAATTTTTTTGTTATGTTCGTCTTCTTTCTTCTCAATAAAGCCATTCATTTCAAGTTTTTTAATAGAACGGGCTGCTGTAGTACGATCTACTTTTATCATTTCAGCTACCTTCTCTTGAATGATTCCTGGGCTTTCACAGATTCGCACAAGATATAAATACTGCCCTCTCGTGAGGTCATATTCTTTAAATTCTATATTACTTATTGAATCTAATGCTCTTGCTATCATTCCAATTTCACGTAGTATTTCCTTCATAATGAACTCCTCACCAAACATTTTTGTTGCAAATGCAACATTTAGCATTATATACTCACCCTAACTTAATTTAGTTGTATTTGCAACAAAAAAATATCAATAAAGAGATAGATTATTGTGAAATTTTTCTTTTATGTATTAGGAATCTTGCTATTAACCCTCGACATATCTTTCACGATACAATCTGACCTTGGGACTTCCCCTTTTGGTAGGACTGGTTATCCACGTGGGTTTTGCGGTAGGAACTTGGGAAATAATCATTGCATTGATATTAATAGGGTGTAATTCGCTTCTAAAAAGACAAAAACCAGAAGTTTTGGGGTTGTTAACAGCATTTATACCGGTGTTTAGTATCCATATGTGGCTCTTTTTAGAAAATTTGCTCACATCTGAACTGTGGTACAGCAAAGTTGTTTACTTTGGAATCGGCTTAATCGTTATAGGATTAGGTACTGCAATATATCTACACACAAATTTCGCACCGATCCCGGTTGACCGATTAACGTTAATCATACAAGAAATAACTAAAACAAATATATTTATTTCGAGGTCATTCATTTACCTATTATTTTTAATAATGGCAATGATTTTTAAGGGTCCAATTGGTGTTGGACCTTTATTAACCGTTGGTTTAAGTGGTCTAATACTTAACTATTTTATGCCATTTACTCCAAAGGTATTGGACCCTAATCGAGATAATTGTGACAAATCCCACGTCCTTATACATAAAAAAACCCCTTAAACTTGAAGCGATTAGTAATAATATTAGCTTATCATATGAGTTTAAAATTAGAGAAACGCCCCCGATTGTTTAAGACTCAGTTCCAAGATAATATAAAATTAATGGGAAATCGTCAGGAAAATACTCATTTACAACGTTAAGGAACTTCAAAATAAAAAGCCCAATTTCTCAGTATTAAAATTGAGAAATTGGGCTTTAGTAACTCAGTTAAAGCGCACAATTGTATAATATCACTTTTAAATACAAACCATATATCAGTCCATAAAACCCCCAGCAACCATAAACATTGATTGCTAATTAAAACGTAAATTATAGGTGATTGTCGTTCGACATCTCTCCCTCTACTTACATTATACTCCTAATTATAAATTATTTATAGACTACTCTTTCTATAGTGCCTGTCCTATACTGTTATATACAAATCTAAAAATATAAGGGAGGTATCTGTATGAATGAAAAAAAAGATGTCTTAGATAACGGTCCTTTCTTTCATGGTACTAAAGCAAAACTAAAAATTGGAGATCTATTAGAACCGCAACACTTATCAAATTATCAAGACAAAAAATCTAACTATATATATTTCACTGCAACATTAGACGCAGCTAAATGGGGTGCTGAATTAGCAAAAGCTAAATCAAAAGAAAGAATTTACATTGTAGAACCCTTAGGTGATTTTGAAAATGACCCCAACTTAACTGACCAAAAATTCCCTGGAAACCCAACACGTTCTTATAGGTCAAAATCACCTTTGAAAATCATAGCTGAATTAAGTTCATGGGAACGACATTCGGATGAAGAAATAAATAATATGCTTACTTCTTTAAAAAAGTTAAGCGAACAAGGAAAAAATGTAATTTACGATTAATCTCCAACATCTATAAATTCATGACTTAAAAAATTTCCTTTTAATTCAGGGGGTAAATCCTTACTTGCCCCCGTTTCTTGAAGACTCAATATCAAGATATTATCGTCTAATCCATTTGGGAATAAACATCCAATAGTCACTCTTTGCTATTGATATAAATGGCATAGAACCTTTCTATAGAAATTGTTTTAACCGCAATTAATATTAATCCTAACAACATCCCATTTATCACGATGTCATAAGTCCTTTGTATATATAAAATCATGCCACCACCTATGATAATAAACCCCAGAACTCTCAACGCTTGTAAAACGTAAAAAGTTATTAATTTCCTCCCTATAAGAAATATTTTATTAGTTTGGTGTACAAAATAAATTTCCTCTTATTGAAGATTAATCCCCGATACAGGAAGACTTGATTTCAAGATACTTTATCCAAAGAAAACGGCATATATTATGAACCCTACTATCAGAACTAGAATAATGATCCCAGTACCTTTCCATCCTAAATTCCCAACTAGATCAGGAAGCCCTCCACCGTGGATACTTCCCGAAGGGTCTTTTTTTAATTCTTCTTGCCTAATTCTTTCCCTTGTTGTTTCAGGCTTTTCTTCACTCACGTGAATACCTCCATTAGTAGCAAAAGTCACCATTGTTTAATATTTAGAGTCGAGATTATCATTGTAGTCTCATCTGGAAATCCATTCACATTGGCATTTTGTTCTGATTGGTGCAGCCCTATCCGTGCTCTTTCTTCTCTTTTCCTGCCCCGTTGTTTTTCTTTCTCTTATAGAACACATAAATAGTATTAGCAGTAACCACTAATGCAAAAACGATCAGACAACCTATCACATATTTTAGGCTCAGTTCACGGAGGACGATATAAATTGCAATAAAATTCCCAATAAGTGCCGCTAGAGCCATCACACTTAATCTCCATTCGGAATGTGCAAGTTTCTTCATTTCTTTCCTCCTTCATTCGATTATTATATTTAAGGTCTACAGCACAGTTTCGTTTGGTTTATTGTTCATAAGAGGAGATGTTAGCACCTCTCTCTTAGAACTTCATACAATTCGTCTCCTTCTCCTTATATTACACATACGATATTTGTCAAAAATAATTTAAAATCTCTGTTATCTCGAAACTGTGTCTTTAACTATTCTGCTCGTTAGCAAAAAAAGCGATTGCTCTTATTGAACAATCGCCCCCGTTTTTTTAAGACTCGAAATCAAGATATATTTTATATTTTACTTCAGGACTCCTTAGTGGAGGATCTTAATTTCGCTTTCCATCAAGTGACCGAATAAATAAAAGACCTGAAAAGGCTGTAAGAAGAATTTGAGTTTCTGGTACTTGAAACATTTCGATAAAAAACGGAAGGTCAAGACTAAGCCATTTCACCCAATAAACTCTAGGTATAAAACTTGTAATTGCTAATAAAACAGATAAGATTATTATCCAATTTACTTTAATTCGCTTCTCAAAAATTATATTGTATAATGCTTTCCACCCCATCAAAATACCAAATAAAAATGACCATAAAGACATCGTCATAAGAAGAGTGAAGCTGTCTTCTGATGCTCTCTGTATTGCTGTTTGAAGTTCATGATAGGTACTAATCATTAAATAAAGCAAACCCACCATACCTAAAATTACTGCTAAAGCACCTATTATTCTTTTAAGAATAGTAAAACCTCCTGTGAAAATAAATACGTTTTTATAATGCAGAATGTTTCAAATAACTTATTCTGCCTCATCAGTAAAAAAGCCAAACGTTCCGATATTTATTGCTCTTATGTAATAAAGGGCTATTACTCTATTGAGCAATTGCTACCGTTTGTTTAATAAGAATTCATTTTATAAAAATCACTTTTCTTACCTCAAAATCACTTGGGTCCCAATCTTCTTCACTTGTGTGGTCAATCAATGTTGTTACTTTTATCTTTTGTCCAACTTTAAAATCTGAAGGGTTATCGACTTTTATCTCTTGGTAATCTATCGAGACCAAATTACCTTCTATTCTTGTAACTTCACCGGAAATAATAAACTCTTCTGAATAACTTGAACATCCAACCAGGAAAAGACCCAACAGTATGCCAGTAATAACAGCCTCATCAAATCCCCCTTTGAAGACTTACTCTAATAAATCAGTTTCAGGTTTCCCTTCAACAATCTCGCTCTGTCAGTTAAATAATTAAATACTACGATATTCCTTGCGCTTATGTAATAAAGGACTACTGCTCTATTGAACAATTGCTCCCGTTAGTTGAAAAGAAAATTTCCTACAACCCCAATTAAAATCATTAAGAAAAAGCTCCCAAACAAAAAATATCCTATTAACTTTATTGGTAGTGGTAGTTT
>NZ_JRNX01000236.1 GCF_000786645.1 Halobacillus sp. BBL2006 | reverse complement strand
AAATATCCTATTAACTTTATTGGTAGTGGTAGTTTTCCTCCGCTAGCTTTAGGATAACCTTCAATATTTTGTTTGTGGGCTATAGCATCATTGAACGGTTTATGTTGGTTTCCATAATTCATAGACGATTCAACACCTCCATTATAGAAGTACAATAGTCTTCCTCGTTCACCTTTATTGAAATTCCTCATATTACACATACGATACTTATCCAATTTAGTTTAAAATACCTAATATTTCGAAACGGAGTCTTCAACTAACCTGCCCTTATCTGGAAGACTCGAATTCGAGATAAAGAATAAGTACACGAAAAGAGGCGCAACTCCGTCTTAAGGAATTGCGCCTGCGCTTTTCAATCAATTCGTTTGTAAACTTCCCTCTGTTTCCGCTGACGGCTCATGTTGATTTGATTTTGGTTTCCCTTTAATAAAGAAGGACAAAACTATACCTACAATGGCAATTACGGCAGCTATCAAAAAGGCAACATTAATACCATGGATCATTGCGTTAGACATGATCTGTTGTTTGGTTTCGCCAGCAGAAGGGATATAATCTTTGGATGCATTCGTCATAACCGTTACGAGTAGTGCCGTACCGATCGACCCAGCAATTGTGCGCAGCGTATTATTCATCGCAGTAAACGATAGCAAAGGAGATCGTATTAGGAATCCTTATCCATCAAATTTTCCATATTCTTTTTGAACTCTCTCATCTTTTCATCAGGCTGCAAATTCAGCTCTTTGCCCTTTCGCTTGGAACCTGTGGTCACACCTTCTTGAACCCCTTTAGCAGCATTTATGATACTTTCTTTCTTCCCATCAGGATGTGGGGAAGCCTCTGAATGCACGTTCTTTGATTGGCTCGGCATAAAATTCTCCTCCTTTTTTATTAAATTGAGTGAAAGGGGTTAATTTTATTCACCGTATGGCCTTCCAAAGATCAGAGTTTACCAGAAATCCTAAAATAGGGAAGGACATTCATCTAAATGTTTCTGCCTCTGTTTCCGTTAACCATTGATCAATAGCTTTAACAGGAAAATAGTATTCATAGCCAATTTTTATGTATGGAATTTTACTCTTCGTTACATTATCCTCTTTTTTCGGAAGAATCTTCTCCAATTGCTCGTCACTGAGTCCTAAGTACCCTTTTAACTCTAGATGATTCATCAATTGGTCTTCCTTCTGGATATTTATGTTCGCTTGACTGACTTCATTTTGATCCCGAGCCTCAGCTTTATCGTTTAAAGCACTAGCCATGATCCAGGCTGCTGCTAAGATACACAGCCCTAAAAATACTAAAGATCGACTAATTGTATATTGTTTCATAAAACCCTCCTGGAAGTTGAATGATCAGCAGTAAAAGGGTATCAAAACCTGAGCCATTATGACAAACGTATGAGGAATTAAATATATGGATTAAAATAAAACGACCTTCTTTTCTCAAAGAAGGCCGACTCTTACCTGCTAATTTTTATAATCAATTTCAACCTCTACTGGCTGGATATCCATGATCACTCGTAAAAAGGAGTAATCATCTTTGTTCCCGTCTTCATATCCCCAGAAACCTTCTGTTCTCTCTCCTTTTGCAAAGGTTAATTCGAATCCTTTTCCTTCATAAAAACTATAACTCTTCACTTCCTCTTCTCTTTCATTATCCAACAAGGTATAAGATAAAAAGTTGCCTAACGTCGGGTGAGGGGTAAGCACTCCAGAATGAGGAGCCGCTTCATAGTCAAAGTATTCATAGTCCAATGTAGAAACTTTATGGTCACTTACTGTGAATTCATTTGTATCTAAATCCAATTGATCCCCAGAAGTAATCCAGGACAAAAGAATATCTTCATAGTCGGACGGAGCATCATCTGGATGGGAGGCTTCTGATAAATCAACAACCGTAACGCCTCCTCTTCCTTTCACTTCAACCGTCCACGTGTCATTATCAAAAATCATCGCTGTATCTTCATCAATGCCGTAGGAATATTCACCTTCTTCGCCGTGAGCAGAAGTTGCAGGGATTAGTCTTCCTAAACGAGCTTTGTTATCAAAATGCTGGCCAATAATACCATAAGGGAAGAAACCTAATCCTTTTTCCAAATAGGCATGGCCGCCTTCCTGCTGCGACATGCTGTCATACGTATCGGTAAACCCGTTTGCCAGCGTATCATAGCTGCCACCGCCAGCTATCATCACATCACTCATGATCGCCGCTCCAGCACTTGTTCCACCTAGTACAGCGCCTTCTTCATAGATGGTCCATAGGCTTTCTAACACCTTCGATTTAGATCCATCTGGGTTCAGCAGGGAGTTCGTGATATCGGTCTGATCGCCTCCGACAAACCATACGCCATCATACCCTAAAACCTTCTCAGCTAACTCATCATCATTTTTATGATCAAGCCAACTTGATTCGTCCTCTTCCGTCCCCTTAAAATCATGATTGGAAATCGGCAGTATGTCTATATTCTCCTCTGGTACACCGTAAGACACTAAATCTTCGGTAAATGCACGAGAAGATTTCAAGCTTGAGCTCGCTGCAGGAATGATTGCATAGTCTCCGTCTTCTCCTGCTTTCTCGATGAATGCTTCATAAACTTCAGCGTTTGAACTCCCCAATGCACCACCGGCCATAACTAAGCTCCCTTTCGTTTCTGAATTAAATGAGTAATCAGGAACTTGAAATGAAGACTTTTGATAATTTGAGAACAGATTATCATTTGCTTTAAAGCTGAGTTCTACCGGTTCGACATTCATATTCACATGTAATAAGGAATAGGAATCCTTTTGACCGTCCTGATATCCCCAGAATCCCTGGGAATGTTTATCTTGTTGAAAGATAATTTTATATCCATCCCCATCGCTATCGTAAAGATAGCTGTGAACTTCGTGGACAGCAGTATTATCTACCAAAGAATAAGAGAGATAATTAGGTAGTGTTCCATATGATGTCAGTACACCTGTCGCTGGAAGAGGCTCAAAATCATAATACTCATACCCTTTTGTGGGAACCTTATCCTCATGAATGGTATAGTGCTGTTCATCAACTTGATAGCTGTCTCCTCTAGATAGATAGCTGATATCCAAACCTTTTATTTCTTTACCGTTTGTATGTGCTTCAGAAGAGTCCACAACCGTAACTGTGTTTCGACCAATAATATCAATGGTTTTTTCTTTATTGTGAACGATCATAGCTGTGTCTTCATCAATCCCATAAGCCAATTGATCTTTTTCGTATTTCAATGACGTAGCTGCCAGCCTTCCTGATCGAGAACGTTCATTGAAATGCTGATCAACGATCCCCCATTGAAAGAAACCTAACCCTTTTTCTATGTAGACAGGAGCATACTCTTCATCCGAACTAGATGTATCCTCGTCTACAAACTTCTGGCGAAAACCTCCTAAACTATCTCCGCCCGTAATCATCACGTCACTCATTATAGCCGCCCCGGCACTCGTTCCTCCAAGCACAGCTCCACCTCTATAGATCTCCCAGATTGCCTCCAGAGCCTTCGTCTGTTTTCCGTTTTTCTTTAGTAGTGTATCCGTAATTCTAAGTTGGTCTCCGCCGACAAACCATATGCCGCTTAATTCTTTAATTTGGTCAACGGTTTTATTTTTTTGAGCGTTACTCTTCCACTTTCTTTCATTCTCTTCCGTCCCGCTAAAATCATGTGAAGAGAGTGGTATGATTTCAATGGAAGACTCGTCCATGCCATAAGAAATCAGATCTTCTTTGAATTTATTCGTGGATTTCAAAGATCCTGAAGCTGCTGGTACAATCCCTATCTTAGCCCGGTCTTTTCCCCCAGAAAGCTTAATAAATTCATGATAAACCTCCGCATTACTGCTGCCTAAAGCTCCGCCTACAATGACTAAATTCCCTTCAACTTCTAACTTGTTTTCTTTGGCCAGGACACTTGGACTCTGTATTACGCCGCCAATAAGTAAAACCGCCACAATGACACCTAACCACTTTTTCATCTCATTTCTTAATAGACCCATTAACATTGCTCCTTTCGATTTGTTCTCACATCTATATCACGCAAGATTTGTGCCAATTTAAATTCACTGAATATACAGTATTTTCACTTTGATATGGTTGTATTTGGTTATTAATCATGAAAGTATTAGAAACCAATTAATGTATTTCTTCATGAAAGAACTACCATTCCCCAGGAAATGATAGAGGTTAGGAAAAAAGGTTTCTTTCGCCGAATCCCAAAAACTCATGATCAATGAGCAAGAAGCATGATACAAGCACCTTATGCTTCATTATGAATGATTCCATCGATTAACTTTCCAATAAAAGGATTATTTATGTAAATATATGGATAAATAGCTTATGTGCGCACACTACAATAATTGTGAAAGGATGGACTCTGAAATGGCTGATCGTTACAAAACAGGTGAAAAAGCTCCACAAGGTGGAACGTACAAATTTGACGGGTTGGTCGATGGCGTTAATGAGAGACATGTCACAGAGGATGAAAAACATATCGAATGGAGCAGTGGAGAAACTTTCCCTTCTCTTCGTCCTAATAAAGAGGCAGCTTATTGGAAGAAATCCAACTCATTTTACTTACTAGAAAGTAAAAAAGGTCCTGAACTGAATACAAACAGTTCTGGACCTTTCACTATTTAAGAAAGAAAGACATCATTTTTTAGGTGTGCCACCATCAATCAATTTGAACCTTGCTCCTTTTTTATCAGTTGGATGCTGATCAAAGGCCACAATCGTGGCTCCTGTTCCAATGGAGAGTGAACCATCCGCTTCTACGATAAATAAAGTGCCTGGCTTCTCTACCCTGATTGACTGGACGTTATGTTTTGAAAAGACTTCCTGCAAATCCTCAATCAGCTCTCTCTTTCCGTACGTAAATGCCATTGAATCATCTCCCTATTATCTACTCTATTAGTTATAGGGTATGTATAGAGAGCGGGAATCATTCTGTGGAATTTGAGTTCTGAAAAAGATAAATAAAA
>NZ_JRNX01000235.1 GCF_000786645.1 Halobacillus sp. BBL2006 | reverse complement strand
GGTTCCTCAACAGGAGGCTTTACAGATTGTGGTCTTCAAAACGGTATCAAGTTGAGCTATGCGATCGACGTTGGCTACAATCAGTTGGACTGGAACTTAAGGAACCATCCGCAGGTCGTGGTAATGGAAAGAACAAATTTCCGTTATGTAACTAGAGAGGACTTAACGGAAGGTACACCAGAGTTTGCTTCAATAGATGTTTCATTCATTTCCTTAAAAATCATTCTTCCTGTACTTGCTAAGCTATTAGCAGAGGATGGAGAGGTCGTTGCCCTCATTAAACCTCAGTTCGAAGCTGGGAGAGACCAAGTTGGTAAGAAAGGAATCGTCAAGGATCCTAAAATTCATAAGCATGTAGTAAGAAACATCCTTGATTTTTCTGTAGAACATAACTATTCAGTTCGTGGGGTAACCTATTCTCCCATTACAGGGGGAGATGGGAATATCGAATTTCTCGTCTATTTGGGCTTGTCCAGCTTTAAAGAAGGGGAAAACCTAACGGATGTCGAAATAGATACTGTGATTGAACAAGCACATGCAGCCCACGGCAAATAAAGTCTTATATCTTTAAGTCCAGCATGTAGTTTAGATGAAAACTTAATTTAAATAGCTATAGTTTTCATTCAATTAATAAGGGGCTCTGCGAGGGCCCTTTTTTATCGTATATAAGGATTTAGCTGGCTTCTGAAAACCAATCATCTCTGACACCTGCACATCAGACTGAGATGTTTATGAATGTAAGCTGCAAGTTTGAAACGGAGGATTTACATGAATAAAGGTCAACGCCATATCAAAATCAGAGAATTGATAACCAATGATGATATTGAAACCCAGGATGAATTAGTCGATCGGTTAAAAGGACTTGGATACAACGTGACCCAGGCGACGGTCTCCAGAGATATCAAGGAACTCCATCTTGTAAAAGTTCCTATGATGGACGGGCGTTACAAATACAGCTTGCCGGCTGATCAGCGTTTCAATCCCTTTGAAAAATTGAAGAGATTAATGATGGATGCTTTTGTTAGCATTGATCGGGCAGGACACTTCATCATTTTAAAAACATTGCCAGGTAATGCGAACGCGGTAGGAGCATTGATTGATAATCTAGACTGGGAAGAAATTATGGGAACGATATGTGGGGATGACACCTGTTTGATCATTTGCCGTAGTGAAGAGCAAACGGAAACGATAAGTGACCAATTGCTAAATATGTTATAACTGAGGTGGATCGTTTCATGTTAACGGAATTATCAATACGCGATTTTGCTATCATTGATCATATATCCATTACGTTTAAAGAAGGCTTAACAGTCCTGACTGGCGAGACAGGAGCAGGTAAATCAATTATTATTGATGCTATACAATTACTGTCTGGTGGGCGTGGTTCTGTGGAATTCGTTCGTCATGGAACGAAAAAAGCTGAAATTGAAGGATTGTTTACTGTTGAGCCAGATCATCCAATTTATCAAAAAGGAAGTCAATTCGGTGTAGAAATTAATGAGGATGGAATGGTCGTGCTTCATAGAACCATTACTCATCAAGGAAAAAGCATATGTCGTGTGAATGGGAAATTAGTAACGTTAGGTATACTTAAAGAGTTTGGCCACACGCTTATCGATATCCATAGTCAGCATGAGACCCAGTCTTTAATGGATCCAGATAGACATATTGAACTCTTGGATATGTTTGCTTCCACCGAATTGGTTACATCCATGAAGGAATATGGGGATGTGTATGAGAAGTACAGGTCATTACTTAAAAGATATAAAGAGTTGAGTGAAAACGAGCAGGAAATGGCTCAACGTTTAGACTTATTGGAGTTTCAACTTCGTGAATTACAAGGAGCAGAACTGCAACCCCATGAAGATGAGGAATTATCTGAAGAGCGTAATAAGCTAATGAATTACGAAAAGATATACCAAGGCATCCACGATGCCTATAATTCCCTTTATGGTGAACAAAAGGGCCTGGACTGGTTGAGCCATGCGATGACCTCTATAGAGAGTATATCGGATTTTGATGATCAACTATCTAAAATGTCTGAAGAGCTGTCTAATTCTTATTATTTGATTGAAGAAATGACGTTTCAACTCAGTAGTCAAATGGCAGAATTAGAATTCGATCCAGAACGTCTAAATCAAATCGAATCCAGGCTGAATGAATTGAACCGATTAATGAAAAAATACGGTGCATCTGTAGAAGATATGCTTGAATATTCCTCAAGGATTGAAGAAGAAATTGATGAAATCCGAAACAAGGATTCTCATTTAAGCAAAATGGAAAGGCAGATAGATGAATTGGGCCAGGATGCGGTACTCGAGGCAAAGAATATCCACGATATCCGTTCAAAAGCTTCAGATGTGCTATCCGAGTACATACATGAGGAATTGAAAGATCTCTATTTAGAAAAAGCTTCTTTTGCAGTGGATATTCAAGTAAAAGAAGGGCGACAAAATGAACCTCTGTTTGATGGCATCCCTGTGCACCTGCAGCCAAATGGATTTGACATCGTCAAATTCCTCATCACAACAAATCCTGGCGAACCTTTAAAAGAAATACATAAAGTAGCGTCAGGTGGCGAAATGTCCAGAATCATGCTCGCATTGAAACGTATTTTCAGCAGACATCAGGGTGTTACCAGTGTTATTTTTGATGAAGTAGACACGGGGGTAAGCGGCAGGGTTGCTCAAGCTATTGCAGAAAAGATTCACGGCATATCAGAAGGTTCACAGGTTCTTTGTATATCTCATCTCCCGCAAGTAGCAGCAATGGCTGATACACATGTACGTATTGAAAAACGCGTAGATAATGATCGGACTTTTACCGGTGTTACCGAACTTAAATATGAAGAAAAAGCCGATGAAATATCCAGAATGATGACAGGCGCAGAACTTACAGAGACAACACTTGAGCATGCACGAGAACTATTGACCTTAGCTGAGAAACATAAGCAGCATCAATTATAAAAAAATGTAGAAAATAAACGTACGGATGTTTTCGTACGTTTATTTTTTTTGGATGCGAGCATCTTTATAATCTTCATTATTCAAGATTTTATACGATGGTGAATGTTTCTTTACAAGGGAATCGGTACTATAATTACTCAGATTATGCTCGTTTAAAAATTCACTTCAAAGACCACATTATAAGTAAGCCATTGAGTTGGTACTGGAGTGATAAGGAGTGTTGAACCCTTGATTCAAAAGACAAAGATAAGATATATATGTGGTTCTGTTCTCCTGCTGTTGATGCTTAGTTTACCTTTATTAAGCCCCGTTCAAAATTATTTGTCGATCCCTACGGAAGTGAAAGTGAACGCTTCAGAAGAGGTTACACCGGTCTTTAAGAATTCTAATGAAGCTTGGACCGCATTTTCTTCGACCAATGACAACCAGATTTTCTATGAGTTTGCAGGTGTTCCTTTGAAAAAGACCGATCTGCATGCTATGAAGGATATTCGTCTCATCCCTGGTGGTCAATCGGTTGGAGTAGAGCTCCATACCAAAGGAGTTTTAGTCGTAGGGCATCACCTCGTCAAGAGTGAAGATGAAAAGAGAAATTCACCAGGTGAGGATGCGAATGTACAGGTTGGGGATATCTTGCTAAAAGGAAATGGCCAAGAACTCAATAGTATGGAGGATTTATCCTCCCTGGTCAAAGAATCAGGCGAAGATGGAAAAGCTATTGAGCTAACCATTAAAAGAGGAAAAGAAATGATTACAACTTCATTGACCCCATCTTACAACAATGAAGAAAAGGAATACCAAATTGGTTTGTATATCCGTGATTCTGCTGCAGGAATTGGTACGATGACATTTTATCATCCTGACAGTAAAAAATATGGAGCATTAGGGCACGTCATATCCGATATGGATACAAAGAAACCCATTGAGATACACGAGGGAACAATCGTAAAATCGCACGTGACTTCCATTGAGAAAGGGAGTCAGGGAGTACCAGGAGAGAAAAAGGCCCGGTTTTCGATTCAAAATGATCGATTAGGGAATATTACAAAAAATACTCCGTTTGGAATCTTTGGAGAACTTGACGGAGATATGAAAAATAGTGCCTATCCAGAAGGTTTACCGGTAGGGTTTTCTGATCAAGTAGAAGAAGGACCTGCTAAAATCTTAACCGTCTTAAACGGAGATCAGATGCAATCGTTCGATGTAGAAATCGTTAGCAACATGCCTAAGAAAAGCCCAGTCACAAAAGGTATGATTGTGAAGATCACAGATCCGGACTTGTTAGACAAGACAGGCGGGATTGTCCAGGGAATGAGCGGAAGTCCTATTATCCAAAATGGAAAAATTATTGGTGCAGTCACTCATGTATTTGTCAACGACCCAACAAGCGGTTATGGCGTTCACATTGAGTGGATGCTACAAGAAGCCGGTATAGAATTATACGAAGATCAACAACAAGCAAGTTAAGAAGAGCTCAAAAAGGGCTCTTTTTTTCATTCAACATTTTTCGACAAACGTATAAGTTATATGTCGAAAAACTACGATTATCAAAGTATTTTTAAGCATTTTGAAGATATTCTCAAATTTAATATTTTTTTTGTTATAATAAAAAGGGGTATATTTCCTGCATGTCGAATAAGACATAAAAGGGAAACGAGGATTTTATAAGGAGGAAATTAAATGGATAAGATCAAAGTTTGTTTGGCTGATGATAATCGCGAGCTAGTAAAGCTTCTTGAGGAATATTTTGAAGACACAAATGATATTGAGGTTATTGGGGCTTCGTATAATGGTAAGGATTGCTTATCTATGGTGGATGAGAAACATCCAGATGTGTTAATTCTTGATATCATTATGCCTCATCTAGATGGACTAGCTGTCTTGAATAAACTCAAAGAATTCGAAAAAGCACCAGAAGTAATCATGTTGACCGCTTTTGGACAAGAAGAAGTAACGAAGAAAGCAGTAGAACTTGGTGCAGCTTATTTTATGATGAAGCCATTTGATCTTGACCATCTTGGTGAGCAGGTTAGACAAATCAAGCACTCAGGCGATCCAATCAACCGTGCTATTGGAAGCAGCTACAGTTCTACGAAATCCAAAAAGCCTGATTTGGATACGAGTATTACTCACATAATCCATGAGGTTGGTGTGCCGGCTCATATTAAAGGCTATCAGTATTTACGTGAAGCCATTACAATGGTTTACAATGATTTGGAGCTTCTTGGCTCGATTACGAAAGTCCTCTATCCCGACATTGCAACAAAGTACAATACGACAGCATCTCGAGTTGAACGCGCAATTCGTCACGCGATTGAAGTAGCATGGAACCGTGGAAACATTGATGCAATATCGTCCTTATTTGGGTACACGATTTCCAATACAAAAGCGAAGCCTACGAACAGCGAATTTATAGCCATGGTCGCGGATCGTTTAAGACTAGAACATAAGGCGTCATAATCTTCAAAGAAGTGTAGAAATTATTTATAGATATAAATTCCAGGCGTAGGGAGAAACCCTTGCGCCTTTTATTTTTGGGGAAATTTCAACAAGTTG
>NZ_JRNX01000234.1 GCF_000786645.1 Halobacillus sp. BBL2006 | reverse complement strand
AAATTCCCATTCGCTGCAAATGGACGTGCACTATCATTAAACGATAGTGACGGATTCTTGAAGCTTATTACTCGTAAAGATGATGATCTTGTTATCGGTGCTCAAGTTGCAGGACCGAACGCAAGTGACATGATTGCTGAGCTTGGCTTAGCGATTGAAGCTGGTATGACAGCTGAAGATCTTGCTCTTACAATTCACGCTCACCCAACACTAGGTGAGATTACGATGGAAGCTGCTGAAGTAGCTATCGGACAACCGATTCACATCGTAAAATAATACATTATAAAAGGAGCAGCCAAAGTTTAACTTTGGCTGCTCCTTTTTTTTATGTGTAAGAGTGAGGATTACTGAACCATAGCAATGGATTGCTCTAGTTCATTTAAAATATCTTCAATGGGTGCATCCCCTGTGATATGTTTAACCACTTTTCCATCTTTTTTAATTACGATAGAAGGGAGTTGTTCCTCGGATAACCCCGTTTGATCCACATTGGTTTTTGATTGCTTGAATTCGATTTCCTCAGGTTCAATCTGACTTGTTTTCCAATCCAGCAATGCACTCAAATAGTTCTCTGCCTTTTCCTTCTGATCCATATAAAGGTAAAGCTCATAAGAAGATTCCTGTGTGCTCAAGACTTCTACATCTTTTGACTGTGGGAGGCATCCTGCCAATAACAGAACTGACAGTAATGCAAGAATTGTACTGAATTTCATCAAGTTCCCACTCCCTTTCATTCTTTCCACACACAGTGTAACAGAGGGAAAGAGGAGAATTGATGATGTTAAAGAAATGTCATTTAAATGATATGCGTGTGTTGTATTATTAATTGCTTTGTTAAATCTTAATGGGTTTTGTAAAGGTGTCTTTTCCTTATGATTTTGTCCTTGTGAGACAAACTAAGCTGGAAAGGAGGGTGTATCATGAAGGATAAAAACAAGAAACACAAAAGTAAAAAGGATTTGAATGCGATGAGAAAAGAAAAAGGAGAACAAGAGGGAAAAGCAACGAACAAGGGAACTGAATAACACTCATGAAGGGTTTGCCAATAGCAAACCCTTTTAATTTTAGTCAGTTTTTTTGGTAGCAAATGACGTTCATCAAACGAGTGTGCGTCTTTTTTGGTTCTTTGAAATTTTATTTATAAATAAATGCTCTAACGCATACTCCAGGTTTCATTATGGGTAAAAAAGGTAATGTTCACTAGTGGAAGCAGACAAAAGGTTAAATGAATTTTTGAAAATTCAACTATAGATACAAGGAGTCGGATACAATGCGCAATTACTTGAAACATTTCATTAATGGAGAATGGGTTGAATCAACAGGATCAGATGTAGAAGAAGTGATCAACCCAGCAACGGAAGAAGTGATAGGTAAAATCAGTCTAGGTACCAAGGAAGACTTAGATAAAGCAGTAAAAGCGGCTCGAGATGCATTTCCATCCTTTTCAACGATGCCTAAAGAAGAACGGGTGAAGATGCTTGAGCGTATAGCAGAAGAATACGAAAAGAGAAAAGATGATATTATAGAAACCATTACGGATGAGTTAGGCTCTCCGCTTACTGTATCAGAAAAGGTGCACTATATGATGGGATACAACCACTTTTCCCAGGCAACTGAATCTCTGAAGGAATTTACTTTCATAGAAGATTTAGGAGGGCATACACGTGTGAAAGAATCTATAGGTGTTAGTGGTTTGATTACACCTTGGAATTTCCCAACCAATCAAACTTCTACAAAAATCGCGAGTGCTTTCGCTGCTGGAAGTCCCGTTATATTAAAGCCTGCAGAAATCACACCTTTTGCTGCAATTATTCTTGCTGAAATTTTCGAAGCGGCTGGAGTTCCAAAAGGTGCATTCAATCTTGTCAATGGCACCGGAGAAGTGATAGGGAATGGAATTAGCTCCCATCCTGACATTGATTTCGTATCTTTCACTGGTTCAGGAAAAGTCGGACAAAAAATCATGCAGAATGCTTCTGAAACCATTAAGAACGTGGCACTGGAGCTGGGAGGCAAGTCTCCACTGGTTGTATTAGAAGATGCGGACGTAGAAAAAGCTGCTAAAGTTGCAGTGAACCATATTGCAACAAATACAGGTCAGGTTTGCTCTGCGGCTACTCGTGTACTTATCCCTTCTAAGATGAAAGATTCTTTTGAAGAAGCCGTTAAGAAGGTACTATCCGAGTTCCCGGTAGGAAATCCACGTGAAGAGAACTATGTAGGTCCACTCGTTTCCAAGAAACAGTGGGACACCGTTCAGTCTTACATTGAAAAAGGTAAAGAAGAGGGTGCGACTCTTCTTGCAGGAGGCACTGGAAAACCTGAAGGAATAGACAAAGGCTATTTCGCAAGACTGACGGTATTCAGCGATGTGAAAAATGACATGACGATCGCTCAGGAAGAAATATTCGGTCCTGTTATGTCTATCTTGACGTACGACGGCCTTGATGATGCCATTGAAATAAGCAATGACACCGTTTATGGCTTAGCAGGTTATGTAGTAGGGGAAGACAAGGATGCACTAAGGAAGGTCGCAACAAGCATACGTGCAGGCCGAATTAAAGTTAACGATGCAGAAGCTGACTTCGCTGCCCCATTTGGAGGTTATAAACAATCCGGAATTGGAAGAGAATGGGGAGATCACGGAATTGAAGAATATTTAGAAACGAAAACGATTTTAGGTTTCCCATCCTAAACGATCTAGCAGGAGCTGTTTACAGCTCCTGCTTTTTAATTTGAAGAACTGTATTAAGTAACAATTAGGGTTAAGATCGGTAACCTTATACTTAGAAAATCATACTTTCACTAAAGCTCCCTATTCCAGAAGACTCAGTTTCGAGACTTTTGTTATAACGAATGGGGCCCTGGAAACCGGTCGCTTTCCGCGGGGAAGACGGCCAGCCTCCTCGAGCTGCGCTCTGTGGGGTCTAGCCT
>NZ_JRNX01000233.1 GCF_000786645.1 Halobacillus sp. BBL2006 | reverse complement strand
GCTAGGAGTTGGAGCTAGACATGAAGCGAAAAGCGTAAACGACTGCCCAGCGACGAATGGACTGGACTGAGTCAGAGGAGATAAAGGAAACACGAGGAGCGGAGCGACTCGATGTTGACTTATCGTACGGAGACGAGGGAAGTCTCACGAGTCGCTAGGAGTTGGAGCTAGACATGAAGCGAAAAGCGTAAACGACTTTTAAAAGGCCAACTTAACGCCCTGACTTATATGATAACTACTTAACCAATTCTAATAGCTCCCTAACAAAGGGAAGAAGCGCCCTAACAAACGCAAATAGAACCCTAACTTGTCAGGCTAACGCCCTGATTAAAAAACAATTTATTTTAATTGAATTAGAAACATAGGAAAAGGCCACTACGCACTGTAGCGGCCTCATTCGTTTGGTTTTTTATGCGTTTACATCTCTTTCTTCTACGCCAGTCGGCATCCAAATCAAAGGATTCTCACCCAAGTCGCGTTCCACATCGTATTGAGCTTTCTGAAAGCCCATCTTTTCCCAAAAATCATGAGAATTAATTCGAGGATTGGTTTTTATTGGGAGATCGAAGCTTTTAGCGAATTCAACCAGTGCTTTACCGAAACCTTGCCCTCTATAGTCAGGAAGAACTTCCAGCTTCCATAGTTCTAAATAATCTTGAGGGGGTTGGAAATAATGATCATATTTGGCTTGCACGCGGTATAGACTCATGCGGGCAACTAAAGCGCTTCCATAGTAGACACCGAAAAAAGGTGATTCGCTGTCATTCTCTACGATATTGCTTTCAAGATCTTCGAGCATTGCCAGCTCCTGGTTTCCATATTCTTTGAATCGTTTGAACTCCTCAAGCGTTTTATAATTGACCAGTAGTGGTTGGACTTTAGTAGTGGTCATCATTAAAGATTCCCCTTTCTAATATCTTTATCTCTCTTCATTATAATATAAAAATTTTCAGAATGAAATAAACAATTCTTGCATTGACAAAATCTGACTGCCATCCCCAAAAAGACTCTGCTACAATAGGAAAAAAGATATTGAACGAAATGAGGGAATACAATGAATATTGGTATTATCGGCGCCGGTTCGATAGGGATTCTGATGGCCGCTTATCTTGGGAGAGATCATAAGGTTGATGTTTACGTAAGAAGGGAGGAGCAGAAAGATAAGTTAAATAAGCTGGGGGTCTCTTGTGATGCCATAGATCAACCCGTGTCTATTCAGGCTCATTTATTAGAACAGCATAACTTAGGAGCTCATGATTTATTGATCGTAACAGTCAAGCAGAACCACATTGCATCCATATTGGAGAAGAAGCTGCCTGACTACACCCCTCTATTATTCCTGCAAAATGGAATGGGACATGTCGATCAATTACTTGATCATCCAAATCCTGTATTGGTCGGTGTTGTTGAACATGGTGCTCTTAAACAGAATGACAACCAAGTTCTTCATACGGGCCAAGGGAGCGTGAAGATTGCGAGTGTCAACAGTGAGGACAATCTAAAAGCCATCATAAACGAACTAAATCGTAAAGATTTCCCGTTTTTTTATCATACGAATTATTACGAAATGTTGACTTCGAAGCTTATCGTCAACGCTGTCATTAATCCTCTGACTGGTTTATTTCAAGTTAAAAACGGGATGATTGTAAGCAACCCCCACATAAAGCAAATTGCCAAACAGGTGTGTAGAGAAGCTTGCCAATCACTGGAGCGATCATTTGAAATAGATTGGAAAAGAGTACTTACTATTGCTGAAGCAACATCTGAGAATCAATCTTCGATGTTTAAGGATCTTTTGGAAGGAAAAGAGACAGAGATTGATGCGATTAGTGGATATATTTTACAGAAGAGTCCTGTCCACCTTCCTTATCATGAGTTCCTTGTTCAAGCGATCCATGCCCTTGAAAAAGAGAGGGAGGTGAACTTAC
>NZ_JRNX01000232.1 GCF_000786645.1 Halobacillus sp. BBL2006 | reverse complement strand
AATCGGCGGGCCAAGCGCCGGATTGATGTTTTCCTTAGAGATTTATGATCAATTGACGGAAAAAGATATTACCAAAGGGTATCAAATTGCCGGGACAGGCGAAGTGAATTATGAAGGTCAAGTCGGCCGAATCGGTGGAATTGATAAAAAAGTAGTCGCAGCGTCTGAAGATGGATGCCAGATTTTCTTTGCTCCAAATGAGGATGGAAGGAAAGGGTCCAACTATCAAGTCGCCAAGGAAACAGCAGAAGAGATCAATACAGATATGAAAGTAGTTCCTGTCGATACTTTTCAGGATGCGCTCAATTATCTAAAAGATATGGAATCAAAAAACAGCTAAAAAAACAGCCATCGTGGCTGTTTTTTTATATGCGTATAGGTGCCTGGAATTCTCGTTTCATCATATCAACTCTCGTTCGAGCATCAAGGACACTATAGTATGCCGCTGAGGCTCTTTCTTCTAAATCAAGCATCGGATGGTCCAATTGTTGAGGTTGAGTGAGTAAGGGAACCTTCATTTGTTTCTTCTGAGATTTTAAGTAGCTTCTACCCTTTTCATTCATCCCGAGAATGCGAACATAGGGAGGGCGATCAGATCTAAGCAGCGCTCGGGCTTCTTCTTTCTCTGTTCCTATTAAGATGTGAACGAGGGTTCGCTGCAGTCGCGTCCACGTGTATCGTTTCGTTTTCAGTTCCGCCATGAATTCATCAAAGCATTCAGCCAGTTTAATCGTCCGTTTCAAACGATGTTCTAACCCTTCATCAACCCCATGAATTTTTCTCAGCTCTGATGCCGGGGTCGTTAATATTTTATACTGTAAAAGCTGAAAATACAGTTCCCATTCATGCCAAATATCCGTTTTTTGTCTATACTCTTTCAACTGTTCCTTTGTTACTTCTGGCATTGAATTTTCTGCTTTGTCTGTAAACCGGCAGTCATTAAGCAATTCTTTACGAATACTTGTCGCACTGGCAATATTTCCTGAAATGGTTTTATCGTGATAATGGCTGTTCGTCCGCTTAATAGTCATCGGTTCAATAAAATCATCGTAAGAAAGGATTTGTTTCACATAGCTGTATCCTAAGATGTTATTCGGCTGAGTCAAATCGATAGAGTCAGCAGGCAATTGGATGGCGTCGTATCCAAGTCGTGATGCTTCAGGGAAGGAAAGCCCTTCACTCAAGTGCTTTCTCAGAGTCTCGTTGAATAACACTTCATGATTTTTAAGATGTTCGTGGGCATCTATAAATAAACTGATTCTGCCACTTTCACTACCGAAACATATAGCCTCAACTCCCATTTCGGATAGAATTTGAACAGCTCCTTGACTAAAATAATCACTGTTCTCAACGGCATATATGTACGGAAGTTCAAGGACAAGGTCTGCTTCGGCGCTTAAAGCTGCTTTCGCCCTGTGCCATTTATCGATGATGGCCGGCTCACCTCGCTGCAGAAATGGCCCGCTCATAACGGCAATTAGGCAGTCGGATCCAGATTGTGCTTTCGATTGTTGTAAATGAAATCGATGCCCGTTATGAAAAGGGTTGTATTCGACGATGACTCCACAAGCTTTCATAATTAATTCCTCCTCTATAGTCAGATGTGATACGTGTCTATTGAACGTTCGTAAGGTTTATTTTATCATGGAGAAGAGGAAAATTCGCATTGAACATGTCGAATGAAAATATTTTAAATAAACATTCTTATTTGTAGAATGCTAAGGTGTAAAGAAAAAATATTGACAAATAAGCGAAATCCTTTTACAATAACTCTTGTTGCCATGAGGTGATAACTATGAAATTTCCTCTACAGAAGCTGAGACAGGCGGGAGACGAACCGTTTGTGTTTGAAGACGAAGTAGATATTCGCGAATTAGAGGATATGAAAAATGACATTCGCAGGATTTCCCCTGTTCATGTCAAAGGTCAAGCAATCACACGAGGAAATGATATTACTGTAACTTTTTCAATTGATGGAGAAATGGTGTTGCCTTGTGCCCGGACATTAGTCGATGTGACTTATCCGTTTCACATTGATGCACTGGAATCATTCAACCTTTCGCCTTATCATACCGAAGAAGGTAATGACGAAGTTCATCCTGTTGATGGAGAAGTGCTTGACTTAACGCCTTATATCAAGGAAAATGTACAATTGGAGATTCCAACTCGCGTATTTTCTAATGATGATGAGGCTCATGAGAAAGCCCCCCATGAAGGGAAAGGCTGGCAGGTGGTTTCAGAGGAACCTGAGGAAACGAAAGTGGATCCTCGTATGGCTAAACTGCAATCATTATTTAATGACGAAAAGAACGAATAAGAAAATCTTCATGGTTTTCAAACGAAAATAAAAAGGAGGTGTACAACATGGCAGTACCTAAGCGTAGAACTTCTAAAAAAGTCAAAAACCAACGTCGTACACACAAAAAGCTACATGCCCCTGGTATGGTAGCATGCCAAAACTGTGGTGAGTACACGAAACCACACCATGTTTGCAAATCTTGTGGACAATACAATGGAAAACAAGTGGTTAACGACTAATCACAGCGTTTGAAAGAGTCTGACTCATATCAGGCTCTTTTTTTTATGGTAAATTTAAAGGTGGGAGGAGGAATTGATATGGAACTGATAAAGTTAAAATTTGAAGACGAAGGTTACGCAAGTCTGACACTAAACCGACAGGAGAAATTAAACAGCGTGTCAAAGAAGATGACGGAGGAACTCTTCGAAGCCCTTCAACTAGTTAAAGAAAACAAAGAAATCAAGTTTCTCACAGTTACTGGGGCAGGAGAACGAGCGTTTTGTACTGGTGGTGACTTGAATGAATTGCACGCAGACATGAATGCAGAAGAAGCGTATGAAATATTGCATCCTATGAAGAAAGTATTATTCGAACTAGCTACATTACCAGTGCCGACAATTACCTTGTTGAATGGACAGGCAAGAGGGGGAGGCTGCGAGTTAGCAACAGCTTGCGACTTTCGTTATGGTATCGAATCTGCTTCCTACGGGTTTGTGCAAGCAAATTTAGGGATTACTCCTGGGTGGGGTGGTGGTGAACTCCTCCACTCACGTATCGATTCTGGATTAGCAGCACATTGGTTGATGGAAGCATCGATGTATTCGGCAGAATATAGTTATCAGATCGGTTGGTTACATAAAGTGGTATCATTGAACGAACTAAGGTCCAAGAAGGTGTTTCAGTCCTTTTTGAACAAGACTCCAGAACAAATGCGTGTATTCAAGAAAAAACATGTAACGCATGTTATTCCTCAGGATTTATCTCGTCAGATGGATGAAGAAGTTAGACAATGTTCGCTCTTATGGGAATCAGATGCCCATAAAGAGGCAGTCCAAAGGTTTATGAATAAGACAAAAAACTGAAGAATAGGATTCTATCAACCATCCTTCCTGCATAACTATAAACAAACGATAGAGGAGGGATGGTATGGATGCCCCTAGACAAGATGCCTGGAAGGAAGATGAAGATCTTCTTTTGGCAAAGACCGTGTTGAAATATATTCAAGAAGGCAAGACTCAGCTAGAAGCATTCCAGGAAGTAGCGGAGAAACTGCGTAGGACCCCGGCAGCTTGCGGTTTCAGATGGAATGCAACAGTGAGGAAGGATTACCACGAAGAGATTCAACTGGCCAAACAGAATCGAAAAGAAAAACGGACCATTTATACATCTACTACTGAAGATTCCCCAATGTCACTCGACGCAGCAATATCCTTCTTAAAAGAAATGAAAGTGAAACAGTTTGAGGATAGTGGGAAGCAAAGACTAGAATATCAGTTGAAAAAATTGGATGAAGATAACCGAAAGCTGCGCGATCAATTGAAGCAGTGGGAAGCAGCGTGGAACGAAATGGATAAACTCGTTCACTGGGTAAAAGAAAGACATAAAAGTCCTATTTAGAAGCGAAAAGTAGAAGCACCCTGTTAGACACGACAAGCATAAGACAAAGACTGGAGTGAGGTGAATTTTCCTCGCGGAGGTCATTGACTTATGACTCGAGTGTCTGGGTGCTGGACCTGGATATGAAGCGAAAAGCGTAAACGACTGCCCAGCGACGAATGGAC